>NZ_CP104854.1:1305000-1475000 GCF_050916235.1 Maridesulfovibrio sp. FT414 | reverse complement strand
GACGCAGAAGGATAGCTCAGCCGGGTGTTGGATGTCCCGGTGTAAGCATGTAGGCTTGAGATACAGGCAAATCCGTATCTCTTCCGGCCGAGATGTGATGCCGTAACTTTACGTTTGAAGTGAGTAATTCCAGACTGCCAAGAAAAGCTTCTAAGTTTAGCACTTATAGACCGTACCGCAAACCAACACAGGTAGTCGGGTCGAGTAGACCAAGGCGCTTGAGAGAACTCTGGTTAAGGAACTCGGCAAAATGATCCCGTAAGTTAGCGAGAAGGGATGCTCTTGAGAGTGATGAGATTTACTTTCTAAGCTTTCGAGAGCCGCAGAGAATCGGGGGGGGCGACTGTTTACTAAAAACATAGGTCTCTGCTAAGTCGTAAGACGATGTATAGGGACTGACGCCTGCCCGGTGCTGGAAGGTTAAAAGGAGGTGTTAGCGCAAGCGAAGCTCCGAATTGAAGCCCCAGTAAACGGCGGCCGTAACTATAACGGTCCTAAGGTAGCGAAATTCCTTGTCGGGTAAGTTCCGACCTGCACGAATGGCGTAACGATCTCCCCACTGTCTCAACCAGAGACTCAGTGAAATTGAATTACCGGTGAAAATGCCGGTTACCCGCGGTAAGACGGAAAGACCCTGTGCACCTTTACTATAGCTTGACATTGGGTTTAGGGCTATCATGTGTAGGATAGGTGGGAGGCTTTGAAGCCGGCACGCCAGTGTCGGTGGAGCCAACCTTGAAATACCACCCTTGATAGTCTTGAATTCTAATCCAACGCCGTTATCCGGCTTGGAGACAGTGTCTGGTGGGTAGTTTGACTGGGGCGGTCGCCTCCCAAAGAGTAACGGAGGCTTGCAAAGGTTCCCTCAGGCTGATTGGAAACCAGCCGTCGAGTGCAAAGGCATAAGGGAGCTTGACTGTAAGACAGACATGTCGAGCAGGAACGAAAGTTGGTCTTAGTGATCCGGTGGTCCCGCATGGAAGGGCCATCGCTCATAGGATAAAAGGTACGCCGGGGATAACAGGCTGATCGCATCCAAGAGTTCACATCGACGATGCGGTTTGGCACCTCGATGTCGGCTCATCACATCCTGGGGCTGAAGCAGGTCCCAAGGGTTCGGCTGTTCGCCGATTAAAGTGGTACGCGAGCTGGGTTTAAAACGTCGTGAGACAGTTTGGTCCCTATCTACCGTGGGCGTAGGAGAATTGAAAAGGGTCTGCCCCTAGTACGAGAGGACCGGGGTGGACGAACCTCTGGTGTTCCTGTTGTCGCGCCAGCGGCATAGCAGGGTAGCTATGTTCGGAAGGGATAACCGCTGAAAGCATCTAAGCGGGAAGCCTGCCTTGAGATTAGTTCTCCCTATGCATCAGCATCTGAAGATTCCAGGTAGACCACCTGGTTGATAGGCCGGAGGTGTAAGTGTGGTGACACATTCAGCTGACCGGTACTAATAAATCGTGCGACTTATCTTTCTTCTCTTCCCTATAACTTTAACCCCACCGGTTAAGGTTATAAGGACCCCTATCTGACATATATTTCGGTTGGATTATCCAACCAACATATTTGTCCTTGCGACCATTGAGGAGAGGTCACACCCGACCCCATTCCGAACTCGGAAGTTAAGCTCTCCATCGCCGATGATACTGCCAGGTAGCTGGTGGGAAAGTAGGTCGTCGCAAGGACTTTTTTGTTTCCAAAAAAGGTCCTTGTCAATTCAAGGGCCTTTTTGTTTGCCTGATTTTTTTGCCCGACCGGATTTTGATAGCCCGTACAATTCATGGAGTTGTGCGGGCTTTTACTGTTTGGGGGGATGGGGGAGAGGCATTTTCTTAATAACCCGCTTCAAATTGGGGATATTATGATGTACCCTTGCAGTGATTCATTTTTAGACCTGAATTCCTACGTAAGGAGTACTTTTTATGAAATTTTCCCGTCGTGAATTTTTAGGTGTCGGGTTAGGGCTTGGAAGTGCAATGGCAATTCCTGACTTCGTTTTAGCTATGAACGAAAACAGTGAGGCGAGAAATCAAAGTGATATAGGCAAAGTTCAGCCGCTAAATGAAATTGATTTATTTGTTAACAAATGCGCGGAAGAGGGCAGAAAATTTAGTTCGGATACCCTTGCTGCTGATAACAATTCCCAATGGGACAGGCTGGTAAACAATTATTTCGATCGGGATAAGTTTTCCTGTGTGTCGGTCAATTCCGCTAACTTGTGTCCTTCTCTGAAACCTGTACAGGGCATGGTGGAACTGGTTCAAGATATGCTCGCGAAAGATATTTCGTTTCCCATGCGTGGTGAATTAGCTGAAGCAAGTCTTGGGTATGGACTTGGCGCAATGAAAAAGTGGTTTGGACTGGAGGATCAAAAATATCAGGCTGATTATCTGATAGCGCTGGTCGCAAACAGTACTCAAGGCAATAACTTTATCAACAATGGGTTGGTTACGTCAGGATTTTTTGACCCGCAGAAAGATAATGTTGTTGTCTGGGATGTGAACCATCCGACAAATTATCAGGCTTGGGAATACCGGAAAGCGACTCAGGGCTGGGCAAAGGATTCGGTAAGAGTTGTACGGACAAAAATGTTTGCAAACAGTGTAACATCATCTGAAGCCGGCAAAGGATGCATGCCGTCTGATCCCATGAATGAAGATGACATTCTCAGGGCGATATTGTCCCTGGTTGATAAAAATACAAAAGTGGTCACCTTGTCATGGCAGTCCAATGAATGCGGTATTCTTCTGCCCATGGAAAGACTTGTTCATGAGCTTCGTAATATCAACAAGGGAATGCATATTCATGCCGACAGTGCCCAGACCTTGGGAGTTTTAGATCTCAGTCTCGGAGATATGGGCGTGGACAGCATTACCGGCAGTTTTCATAAATGGCCCTGCGGACCGAAAATGGTCGGAATGCTTTTCATGAACAACAGGACAGGGGCTGCGGAACGTTTTACACCCAGCATTTGGGGCTATGATGAACATATCATGACTCCGGAGGATTATGGTTTCAAGGCTTCCTCCGGCAAGATAGATCCGAACGCAAAACGGTTTTCGTACCTCGGACAGCAGAATGACGCGACTCTGGTTTCCACATGGATGGCAGCCCTGTTCCACACAGGAAAATTTCATCCGCAGGTTACTCCTGGAAAAATTGAGAAGCGTGTTCATTATCTCGGTTCAAGGGTCAAAGAGGCTCTGTTCCGAAATCTGCCTTCTATTTATGCAGATTTTAAACCCAAACTGGCGTATAAGTGGATATCGACTCCGACCACCAACGACGCTCTGCGCAGTTCGGTCTTTTTATTCAGGACACCTGCCGGGATAAATGCCGGGGACGTTGTCAAAAATGTTTACGAGCAGCACCAGATCGCCATAGCCAATCTGAAGGTGCTGGGGCACGACCTTGTGCGGATCTCACCGACCTTTTGTAATACTGTTGGTGACGTAGAGGACGCAGTCACAGCCACGGTTGATATAATTAAGGCTATGGGTGATGGGAAGTTGGCAAACAATACTGTCCTCCGTGCATATGTTTAAGGATATTGCCGGGGTATTTGAACTGAGTACGGATAGCTGAACGGTCAGAATAATCAAACACCCGCAATGCTGGTAGCACTGCGGGTGTCTTTTTTTGATATTGGGTTATGGGCTATTTCCGTAGAGCTTTATGCAGGAAATTCAGCAAGACACTTCCAGCCTGATTATACGACTCTTTAATCTCTGGATGGAACTGTACCCCATAGCGCATCATGTCCTTGCGTCTGATTGCCTGAATGTAATCTGAGGCCGCGACAATCTCATAATCTTCGGGTAGCGAATATATCGCCCAGCCATGTACTTCCGGGGCAATGAAAGGTTCCGGAGTATTTGCAAAAAGATAATCGTCAATGCGTTTACGTATTCTAGTTCGCTCATCAGGCTTCTGCATGGCTGATATGTCGGACCAGCCCATGGAATGCACACGGGTGTAACCATAAGCAAAAGCGTTCATCTGGCATCCGGCACAGATTCCGAAAATAGGTATTTCGGCTTTCCTGACTATTTCATATTCCCCGTTGTATTCAAACATGGGCAGATTATTGTAGTCGGCATTGTTACCGCTGAGAATTATGGCTTCAGGTTTGTTGGGCAGATTTGTAATAACCTGCATGTTGATTTTCCAGAATGGAACTTGGACTACTTTGACACCCGGGACCAGCTCCTCAATTCTTTGGGTAAGTCTGGTGAAGGTAAAGCCGTTACGCTGATTTCCTATTACCATAATGTATGGATTCTCAGGCACATTGGGTATTTCCGGCTGGGCTTCCGTGAAGAGCATGAGTTCATTAAGGGCCGGGGCATAGCCCGAGTATTTTGTGATCACAAGCCTCCAGAAGCGGGCTTTTTGTTTTGGAATGTCCTGCATGATGCGGTAGGTATCTGATCCGCGTACAGCTCCGCCTTCCACTTTGTCCCAGTTACGGCCGTCGTTGCTTTTTAGCCAGTGAAAGTCAGCCGGCCAGCCGTCCGGATTTCCGAATTCAGCCAGCATCCATATGCGGGAGACCTGTACCGGTCTGCCCAGATCAAGCTCGATCCATTCTTCCTGTGGCCCTGGAGGAGCGGCACGCCATTGGCTGTTCAGTCCTGCATCTGTATAGTCCGTGAGATATTCAGGATTTGACCCGCTCCCGGCTTTCACGGATACTGGAATAATTCTCTGCAACCCGGAATAACGGTCATCACTCTCCGAATCCACGTAAAATCTGCTCACAGCCCATTCGCTGACGCTTCCATTCTGAGTCATCGCCCGAACTCTCCACCACCAGCGGCTTTTGTCCTTCAGTGGAGATTCATCCGGAATCTGCAGGGCGCTGACTTTCCCCTGAACAGGCTTTAAGGCATATTGTCTAAGATCTTTTGAGTCGAATGATTCTGACCGGTCCAGTTCGATCTCATACAATTGGGCTGAAGGACTGTTTTTTTTGAACGAAAGCAGCGGTGATGTCCTGGTTACAACAACATCCATGCTGGGGTTGGTATTCAGGGAAGGTTGAGGAATATCAGCTGCAGCCACGACTGTATAAAGGCAAAACACCATCGCGCAGACAATAAACTTGATCTTCATGGTTCCTCCGGTACTGACGGTTTAACCCGAACTATAACGGAAGGTGTGGGGCGGTGGCAACGATGTTGGCAGATAACGTCTTTATAGTTTGCATTGCTTGGCGTATATGGAGTCTATGAAAAAACTTTTTCTGATAAACTGCCGCCCGCCGATGGTTGAAGCCTTTAAGGGCGCAGGGTGTGATGTACGTACTCTTTGGAGTACGGAGCGCGAGCTGGATGTTCCTGCGTTGCTTGATGAAAATAATTTTATCCCTGATCTTGTGCTTCAGCAGGAGAGTCTTGGCCGCCGGGTTTTTCTGTCAGGACTGGAGAAGCTGGATTGCCTTAAGATTTTCTGGTCTGTTGATACCCATCTCAACATGCACTGGCATGGACTTTACGGGTCCCTATTTGACGGAGTGCTAACCACACAGCAGAAATATATTGCTGCGCTGAATGAACGTTGCCATGCGGAAATCTGCTGGGTCCCGTGGATGGGGGCTCGACCGGGCCCTGAAATTGGAACAGCCTCCGGAGTGGTCCCCTATCGATCCCGCAAGCATGACATCTGCTTTGTGGGCAGGGTTTCCAAAGAGCGCAGGTCGCGGCAGTGGTTTGTCGATTATCTGCGTGGTAATTATGACCTGCACCAGGTGGATGGCCTGAATTACAGCCAGATGATGGAAGAGTATCGCCAGACCCGCATTGTTCCGAATGAGGCTATATTCGGGGAAGTCAATTTTCGCCTCTTCGAAGCGTGTTCCTGCGGTTGTGCAGTGGTGACTCCTGATATTGGCGATGAGCTGGGCAATCTGTTCGAGATTGGCCGTGAGATCGAGGTTTATTCAGATGTCCTTGAGCTGAAAGAAATTCTTGATGCACTGCATCGTGATCCTGTCAGGGCCGCTTCAATGGGACTCGCTGCGTATGAAAGAATTTTGCGTGACCATCTTCCTGCAAACAGGGCTTCGCGGATTCTTGATTTTGCAGGATGCCTTGGCAGACGCAGCGTTTCATCCTCTGAAGCGAAGCTCTACAGAGCTCTTTCCGAAGCCGCACTGGGCGAAGCCGGTGACCCGGTAGTGAATTGGGACGCACTTGTCCGTTCCCTCCTCTCGCTTTCGCCCGGCATGGAGAGGGATTCGGCTTTGATGCGGATTTTCTCCATTAGTGATATGGCAGATCTTTTTTTGAACATTGCGCGCCCATATATGCGGGGCAAGGGCAGTTTCGGAGATTGCTATTTCAACATGTCTGCATCCCTCAGCGCAATGAAGCTTGATCTGTGGGATGTTGCCAAGCATTTCTGGTACGCATGGAAGTCAGCCGATCCAGCCGGAAATACTATGATTCCCGATAGTCCTCTGTCCCTTCTGCTCCTTTGGGGAGATGAATTATCCAAATCCGGAAATTCCATTCGATCAGGTGTGGCCTTCAATGAAAAATCCGGTATTCCGGCCTGTGCAGCCGATTGCTATTTTGCTGCATTGTTTCTTTCTCCAGGAAACCTGGATGTATTCAGAAAGCTTGATTCTGTCTTTTGCGGGGTCAAAGGTGCAGAACCGAGTCGGCTTGGATTCTTATCTCACATTTCTCTGCATAGCCCTGACGATTGGCGTGCCAGTTCGGACGTAGGAATCATAAATTTGAAAGTTTTCAGGATATATGAAGGACTGAAAGAGCTTGAAAATGCCCGCGCTCTGGCTGTCGCGGCTGGACGGGAGCGTTTCTTCAAACGCAAACTTGAAACTGAATTGCCGCAATATTTTAGGTTGGTCTACGGTACCTGATTGTGTTAAGTTTAACCGGACTTGAATATTTAAGATGTTACTTCCCATATTGATTAAGGAGAACGGTCCGGTTATGGCTGGATGTATATTTAACAGGGATGCTTTCTACTCACATTTGGATGATGATAAGGAACTTGCCTCTGAAATTTTAGAGGTATACCTTGTTGACGCACCTGAGCGGCTTGAATCTTTACTCTCCGCTATGGCTGAACAGGATCAGGCCAATGCAGTTAAGTACGCCCATGCACTGAAAGGTATTTCTGCAACTATCCGGGCTGAACGTATGACTGTACTTGCCGAGAAGGTCGAACAAGCTTCGCGCAAAGGAGATCTATGCACGGCCAACTCATTTGTTGCATTGCTCGGAGAGGAATTGGAGCTTGTTCTTGAGTCTGTCAATGAATGCCTTAAGTCCTGATGCTTTCCCTCCTTGCTTGGACTGCAGTTGGACCGGATTGATGCATCCTGCAGGGATTTCTTTTTTCTTAAACCGCTCCCGTTCTTTTCAGAATGTTAACATAAATTTTACTTTTGCTTTAAATTTAAAGGCACAGGACTAGGGTATTGCCGTCTTGTGCTTTCAGTTCATATATAGTTTTAGCGGTTGACATTCATTATCAATTGGGCGAAGCCGCCCGTTAGGCGGTCATCGTTAGTGGAATCAAATCGAATTTTGCTACTAGTGAGTAATCAATAATAGGTGGAGTAAATAATGTTCAAGAATTTGAGGCTTGGATGGAAAATCGGCGGCGGTTTTGTGGTCGTGCTACTTTTGGCTGTTATTGTAGGTGGAGTAGGCTGGTACGGCCTGAACAAAGTCGCAGCGGAAAATTCCCGTACCGCAGTGGTCAGCAAGGCTGTTGTGGATATGTACAATTCCCGCTTGATGGTGCTTTACTATACTTTGCGGGGAACTCCTGAGTATGAAGATAAATTTCAGAACTCCATCCAGGAAGTAGGACGTAACCTGTCTGCCAATGAGAATCAGTTCAGTGGCCATGGGTTGGAACAGGTCAAGAAGGTGGCCGGCGGAGCAGCTGCGTACGAAAAAAGTTTCAAGGCTTACGCAGGATATGAAAAAGAGAAAAATGAAGCCATAAAAGCCTGCGTTTCTGCAGCCGACGCTTTGAATAGGGCCGTTTCCAAAATGGATGAAACTGGGGCAGAATCCGTACGGAATAATTTTACTGCGGACAGCACAGGTGCAGGCGGGTTGGAAGCTTTTGAGGCCTACACTACTTTGGTTGAGATAGACCGAAAGTTCAGAGGCGCCCGTATGCATGGAAATACCTATCTGCGCACCGGGCAGGCAGACAGCCTGAGTGGTGTGCGCAATGAACTGAAAGGTCTCCTTAGTCTGTGCAGGGAGCTTAAACATAGCAAGTGGGTTTCGGAAGCTTCCGGTTGGAATGTGGATGAGCTTGAAAAAGCTACTGAAGATTATCTTGAAGGCTTTAACCGCATTGCTGAAAAGACCGATATTCAGGCTGTGGAATTGAAAAAAATGGCGGTTGTCGGCGTTGATGCCCTTGAGCTCAGCGAGAAAATCATGGCTGAGCAGCAGGTTGCAGCCAATGAGGTGATGTCGTTTTCTTTCTATCTCATAATGGGCGGCTTGGCTCTGGCTCTCCTGTGCGGAGCGGTGATTTCAATTGCCGTGACACGTGCGATAACAGGACCGGTGGGAAAGGGCGTTGCTTTTGCTGAAGATATGTCCCGCGGTGATTTTACCCGTACTTTGGATATTGATCAGCGTGACGAGATCGGTGTTCTTGCGGCTGCCCTCAATGAAATGGTTCGCCGTCTTTCTACGGTCGTTGCCGAGGTCGGCAGTTCTTCCGAGAACGTGGCATCTGGAAGTGAGGAGCTTTCAGCCACAGCAGAAAGTCTTTCGCAGGCATCTACCGAGCAGGCCGCCAACGTGGAAGAGGTTTCCGCTTCCATGGAGGAAATGACAGCCAATATCCGCCAGAATGCTGAAAATGCCCATCAGACTGAGCAGATTGCCCTGCAGGCATCGGCACGGGCAGAGCAGAGCGGTGACGCGGTTATCAGGGCTGTTGATGCCATGAAGAATATTGCCGAGAAGATTTCCATTATTGAAGAGATTGCCCGTCAGACAAACCTGCTGGCTCTTAACGCTGCCATTGAAGCGGCCCGAGCCGGTGAGCATGGAAAAGGATTCGCTGTTGTTGCCGCAGAGGTAAGAAAACTTGCAGAGCGGAGCGGAGCAGCTGCCGGTGAGATCGGAGAGCTTTCTTCCGGTACTGTCGGTGTGGCTGAAAAGGCAGGTGAAATGCTTAAGCAGCTTGTTCCCGACATCAGAAAGACGGCTGAACTGGTGCAGGAGATCGCAGCCGGCAGCAGTGAGCAGCTTTCAGGTGCGGAGCAGATCAACAAGGCTGTTCAGCAGCTTGATCAGGTTACACAGCAGAATGCTTCCGCATCGGAAGAAATGGCCTCCACATCCGAGGAACTTTCCAGTCAGGCCGAGCAGTTGCAGCAGGTTATGAGTTTCTTCAGAGTGCGCGGTCAGGCACCGGCACGGCTAAGAGCCCTTCCTGAACCCCGGCGTGTGAAAAAGCCGGTGAGCCGTCCCACACACAGTACCCCTGCTCCAAGGTCCAGTGAGGCTGGTGTTTCCCTTGATCTCGGTAATGATTATTCTGACGGTGATTTTGAAAAATTCTGATAAACTCTGGCTCAAAGTACCGTTTTAGATTATATTGAGCCGAGGATGCAGAAATGAAGCCTTAGATTATATAAAAAGGCAGGTGGTAAGGATGAGCGTTGAAATGAATAGTACGACCAACCAGTATCTGACTTTTACCCTGAACAAGGATATTTATGCTCTTGATATATCCAGTGTCAGGGAAGTGTTGGAACTGACTCCCATTACCCGTATACCCAGAACTCCCAAGTTCATGCGCGGGGTCATCAATCTTAGGGGACATGCCGTTCCGGTCGTTGATATGCGGCTGAAATTCGGTATGAGCAGGACCGAGGACACCATTAATACCTGTATCATAATTGTAGAGGTTGTCTTTGATGGTGAAAGTACGGTCATGGGTGCTCTTGCCGATTCAGTTCGGGAGGTTATTGAACTTACCGAGAATATGATTGAGGAGCCTCCTCGGATGGGCACCACGATAAAAACAGATTTTATTCGGGGTATGGGTAAGCAGGATGATGACTTTGTAATCATTCTGGACATCAACAAAATCCTTTCTGTTGAAGAGCTTGCCATGCTTAAGACTGTCCAGCAGGATTCAGCACCTGCAGAGGCGATACCCGATGCAGGAGCTTCGCAGGGGATGACTCTCAATCTTTAGCGAGACAGTATTCAGGAATTTTGTCCCATTGTTGTCGCAAGGGTAGAACTACGATGTGCCGCCGTCTGAACAGGACGGCGGCTTTTTTTGATACATTGCTCAGTCTTGCTCTTATATTGGATTTATTTATGCTTTTGCAGCGGGTTAACCTTATTTTGTAGTGTTATAATCGCTTTTGTTGATTTGGGCCTGGCTAAAATGTCTTAAAAAAGTGATAAATGCTTGAAAATAGTTTTGCGCTTAAATACAGTTTTCATAGGCATGAATCATGTAGTCAAGTGTTGTTTGTATTAATAATTTAATTCGGGCACGGTAGATGAACGCTTTATATCCGGCTGTCTTATCCGGAGGATGTGCTGCGGCTGCTTTTGCAGCAGGATTTCTCCTTGATATAAATATACCTGCAGCTGTTGCTGTCGGAGTCTTGGGTGTGGCCGGAGTCTGCTATGTTGTTGTTTCTTCTGCAGCCGGTCGGCAGCTTATGGGTGATCCCCGGCTGGAGCAGGCGCTGTCTACCTGTCTTGCCGCGGCAGGTACAGGATATTACAGGACCGATCTGTCAGGGCAAATGGTCTATCATGCGAAGGTAGATAACTTCTGGAC
Organism: Maridesulfovibrio sp. FT414; assembly: GCF_050916235.1. Lineage (GTDB taxonomy): Bacteria > Desulfobacterota > Desulfovibrionia > Desulfovibrionales > Desulfovibrionaceae > Maridesulfovibrio. The sequence continues at coordinate 1,464,182 of NZ_CP104854.1, read as the reverse complement.
TGCCGGGCGGGTAAAAGGCCTGCCTCTTGACTGGGAACAGATTTTCGCAGGCAGAGCTGAAAAGCTGGCGGCAGGCGGGGAGCTTTTTGAAGCGCTCTGTGCGGACAAAAAAGAGTGCAGCTTTGAAACAGAAGTTGAGATCTGCGATGGCAGCAGGTTCATTTTTGCCCACACGGTTACTTTGATTCTGGACGAAAAGGGCAGGCCTGCCGGCTGTGTCGGAACTGTTCAGGATATTACCGAGCTTGAGTCGTTACGCCGGGAAAAAGGCTACCTTGATTCGGTGATGAACGGCTCAACAGATTCTGTTTTCATTCAGGATTTTCAGGGAAATTTCCTTAAGGTCAATGATGTATTTGCAAATTATGCAGGGGCATCAAGGCCGGAAGCCTGTGTAGGACTGGGGCTGCACAATTTCTTGTCACCACAGGTGGCAGACAAGGTTTTGCAGGATATTTCTGCTGTTGCCGAAGATCGGGGAAGTCTAGGGTTGCGGATTCCGGTTGTGGACAGCCGGGGAAATAAGATCCGTTTCGATCTTCGGCACTGTCTGCACCGCAACAGTATGGGAGAGCCTGAAGCTATTATCGGCTATGCTCGTGAACTGGATCTTTCCCGGGATGAAGGTGAGCGTTGCCGAAAAGTCGACCCCGCGCTGCTGGAGTCTCTTTCCCATGAGCTTCGTACTCCTGTTGCCGGAATGATCGGGAGCCTGCAGGTCCTTGAGGGGGAAGAACTGTCTGCTTCGGCCAGAGAATTTGTAGGCAAATGCATCCTTTCGGCACAGCGGCTTAAAAAGACGGTGAACAGCATCCTGCAGGAGTTTTCGGGAGAGCGTAAGGATGTGATCGACCATGGACACGGAACGGATGCCTGTTCGGATGTTTCAGAAGGTTCTTCCGGTCTGGGACTGAATATCCTTCTTGCTGAAGACGACATGAGCAGTCAGGTGTTCATGCGCCGGACTCTTGAGCTATGGGGGTGTAATGTCCGCACAGCTAGCAATGGAAGTGAAGTCCTTAAATATCTTGCCGAGCAGGAATGCGATCTCGTCCTTATGGACATTCAGATGCCAGAGATGAGCGGTTATGAAGCCATTGCCGGAATCCGGGCATTGGGCACACCCGTTGCGAATCTGCCCATAATCGTCATGAGTGCTTATGGGGAGGACAGCGATCGCAAAAAAATGGATGAACTCGGTGTGACCGAGTTCATCGCCAAGCCGGTGCGGGTCGAAACCCTCAAGGCTGCCATGGAGCGCATTTTCAACTCTGACAGCAGATTTATCTGACAAGTACATTGCTTATATAATAAGCAACCCCGTCCTCAAGCATTTGAACCGCCAGCAGAATCAGTATCAGGCCCATCAGTCTTTCACAGGCACGCAGGCCCCTTTTCCCTAAAATGCGGGCAAGGGTAGGGCCGGTCATCATGATGCCGAAGGCCGCAAGCCAGGACAGCAGGACTCCGCTGAGAACCGTAAGGTCAGCATCTCCCCTTGAACCGTAGACCATGACCGCAGCCAGCAGCGACGGACCTGCAAAGAGCGGGACTGCTATGGGGACTATGAACGGGTCTTTTTCCGTTTCCGAGGTACTGCTTTCCGGTTTCGGGAAGATCATCTTCATGGAGATGATGAACAGGATTACGCCACCCGCAATGCGCAGGGTGGACTGGTGGATGTTAAGAACCTTCATCAGTCCGGCACCAAGATACATGAACAGGATGATTATCCCCAGTGCAAAGAGAAGCTCACGCAGCAGTATCCTGCGCTGCCGTTGCGGAGAAAAATCCTTGAGCATGGACAGGCATACCGGGAGGTTTCCAAGCGGGTCCATGATCAGGAAAAGCGGGAAGGCAATTTCAAATACTCCGGTCATCAGCTATTTCTCCGTTCCACCGGCCTGGCCGTAGGTTGAAAATTTCTCAATGACCCGTTCCATTTCATCGTCCGGAACAATTACCGGTTTTCCCGCCGAAAGGGCCTGTACGTATATCCGTGCGACCAGTTCCAGCTCCTCGGCGGCGTCAAAGGCATTGCCAATGCCCCGTCCCACGGTGATAAGGCCATGATTGGACAACAGGACGGCGTTGTAGTTTCCGATGGTTTCCTCCACATTTCTGGCCAGCTCAGAGGTTCCGAATGTGGCGTAAGGAGCAAGGGGAACTTTTTTGCCCGCAAAACCCACAAGGTAATGGATAGCCGGCAGCTCCATATTCATACAGGCCACTGTGGTGGCGTAGACAGAGTGCGTGTGGACAACAGCATTTACATCGTCCCTCTTTCTGTAAAGCACCGAATGAAAGCCGTGTTCGCTGGAAGGTTTTCTTGCAGAGTCCACGACCTGTCCATCGAGGTCCATAATGACGACATCTTCGGGAGTTGCCTCCAGATAGTGCAGTCCGCTGGCGCTGATGGCCATAAGGCCTTTCTCCCTGTTTAGGATGCTAAGGTTGCCTCCGGTGCCGGTCGTAAGTCCTGCTGCCAGCAGTTTCTTACCGTATTCAACAACCAGGTTGCGTTCTGTTTCTAGCAGCATTGTATTCTCAACTGATTATGTGTTTCAGGTCTTCTTAAAAACTGTGCCGGATCTGTTTCAAGGCTTACTTCATTATGACGGTTTGGCTTTGCCTGCTTTGAAACTGAACAGCATTTTGGGTCATTAACAGGATTTAACATTCAGGTTTAACTTGAATGCTGTCTCCGGTTCAGCAGAAGGTCTGCGCCCCGAACATCAGGCTGTAAGCCGGTCAGAATCTAGCGCTTGTCCAGGGCTCGGAGTGCCTCTATCCGTTTCAGCACCGGGGGGTGGCTGTATTCCAGCCATACATAAAACGGATGCGGAGTGAGATTGGACAGGTTGCTTACAGACAGTCTCTTCAGCCCAGAGATAAGGGCTTCGGGATTGCCGGTGGTCTCGGCAGCAAAACTGTCGGCTTCGTATTCATGTTTACGTGAGCGGATATTGCTGAAAATTGAAATAACAAGTGAAACAGGGGTGTAAAGCAGGGCAAAAAATATGAGTCCTGCGTAGATGGATATGTGGTCCATGCCGAAGGCTGCGAAAAGCTCCCTGTTTCCGAGGAAGAAGGACATGATAAGGAATACCGCCCCGGTATTTAGAATGCTCATGGTCATCATCTTGCGGATGTGGCCCAGCTTGCTGTGTCCGATTTCGTGGGCCAGAACTGCAACAATTTCATCTGATGACAGGGAGTTCACCAGTGTATCAAAGAGGGCGATACGTTTTTTTTGTCCGAACCCGGTGAAATAGGCATTGGCCTTTGTGGAGCGCTTGGAACCGTCGATCATGAATATACCGTTGAGTTCGAATCCGTTTTCGCTGGCGAAATGCTCAATTTTATCCTTCAATTCACCGTCTTCAAGAGGGGTGAATTTGTTGAATAGCGGCAGAATCCATGCCGGGGCGATGTATTGAATTGCGAGGGTTATCAGGACGGTGAAAATCCAGCACCACAGCCAGGCCATACTTCCTGTTGCACTGAAAAAGAGCAGCACGCCGCTGAGAATCACGCCGCCGATGATTCCTCCCAGCAGGTAGCCTTTGAGTTTGTCGATGACAAACGTTTTCAGGTCGGTTTTGTTGAACCCGAATTTCTCTTCAAGCACAAAGGTATGGTAAAGGGAAAAAGGAAGGGAAACCAGATCGCTCAGTACAGCCAATCCGGCAAAGAAGATGAGTCCTGTGCCGATTTCACCGAAGTCGAAACCGCGGGCCCAGTTGTCCAGAGAGTTGAATCCGCCCAGAAGGATGAACAGAATTGTGACAGCTGTACTGAACATTCCCGAGATATTTTCGAATCCTGTGCCAGCTCTGGTGTAGTCCTGAGCCCTGCGGTACTCTTCAGAGTCAAAAATACCTTCAAATTCCCGGGGAAGAACAGGGGAAAGAGCCCGGCGGTTGAGCTGGCGGGCGATCATGCCGAGAATAAAGGCTCCGGCGAGTGAAAAAACGATTATGAATAGATATATGTTCATTTGCAGCACTCATTCAATTGTTAATGTTTGTCAGGGCAAAACAGATAGTTACCCGGCGAAACTACCTTCTGCAATCTTTGCAGTCAATGGGAGCCGGGTGCAGCTGTCCGTATGCCCGAAAAGGTGGGATCTGTCTGACCTTGACAATGTGTGATATAGTGTAAAGAATCATATATTATATTTAAGGAACGGGAAGTTTTTTCGGGACATATTCTGCTCTCGATGACGGTTTGAAGTTTTGAACGGTTTGCTTTAACGGGTTAATCTGGTATGATCAAATATGGTTTGAAATCTCAGCCTCAACACGGCCTGACAGCTTATTAAAATAAAAATGCAGTGAGTTAACGTAAGGTTAAATCCTGATTATTACAGGGAGAGTCTTTTTAGTATGAGTTCACCCAAGACCATCAAGGAAAATATCGCCCGCGCCAAGTCTTATGGACAGCGTAAGGATTATCTGCGCTGCCTGCATGCCTTGAGCCTATCCCTTGATGATCTGGCGGAAAGTCAGGTTTTCGGGCGGGAAAAATTCGAGATCGGAATTCTTGTTGACGAGGTCATCAGGCAACTGCTGGGAATGGAAGAGCTGCAGAAGGTTCTGCCCCGCACTCTCAAATATACCAAAGGACAGGAAAAGAAACTGGCGGCATTGCTGCTCAAGATTCATAATACCATTAAGGATGCCTTTGAAAAAGCCGCTGTCGAAAAGATCAGGAAGCAGAAAAATCAGATAGATAAGTACGTGCTTACAGGGCAGAAGTTTCTGGCAGAAAAAAACGTCAAGGAAGCAAAAAAATATTTCCGTAAGATAACCGATGCCTTTCCCGAGGAACGCGGTCTGCTGCAGGATGTGGGGAGCAGGCTGGTCAAGTCCGGTTTTCCGGCTGATGGAGTCGAATATCTTGAAAGGGCCATTACCCTCACTCCCGGCGATAGCCGACCATATATTTCGCTTCTATTGGCCTGGGAGCTTATGGCCGAGCACGACAAGGCCCTTGAGGTGATCAAGGATATTTCAAGGCGTTTTGGAGCAAATGAAAGTATTTATGTCCGGCAGTCCAAATTGTTTCTTGCCAAGCGCATGTATACAGAGGCTTATGACGCAGCCGCAGCGGTACTGAAGATCAACCCTCTCAACCGTGAAGCCAAGAAAATTTCCGACAAGTTGGGGCCTAAGGTCTTTGGGCGTAATTACAAGCCCGGGCAGACAACAGCGGATGTCTCGAAGGCCAAGGCGCAGAGCAAGAAACCCAAGGCTTCTGTCTCCCTCAATCTGGATGGCTCAGGTGAAAGCAAGGAAAAAGATACGTCAAAAAAAGAACCGGCCAAACGTCCCCCGGCAAAAACCATTAAGCTAGATTTCTGATTTTTTCAGCATGCAAGTAAAAATCCCCGGCAACCTGAAGGCTGCCGGGGATTGTCTTTTCGGTCGCATTGGGCCGATGGACTGCGGGGGAATGACTAGTACATTCCGCCCATGCCGCCCATGCCACCCATTCCACCCATGCCGCCCATGCCGCCGGGCATGCCTGCGGGCATTGCGGGAGCCTTTTCGGGCTTTTCAGCAATTGCGCATTCGGTGGTCAGCAGGAGGCCTGCTACGGAAGCAGCGTTCTGGATAGCGATGCGGGTAACCTTTTTGGGGTCGATAACACCGGCCTTGATAAGGTCTTCGTATTCGCCAATGGCAGCGTTGAAGCCGTTGCCGTCTTTTGCTTCCTTGACTTTTTCAACAACGATGGAGCCTTCGAGACCTGCGTTGCCGGCGATCTGACGAAGAGGCTCTTCGATGGCGCGACGGATGATGTCGATACCAGCAGATTCGTCATCGTCGGAAGCGGTTACGCCGTCCAGTGCGGGAATGCAGCGGATAAGTGCGGTTCCGCCACCGGGGACGATACCTTCTTCAACAGCAGCGCGGGTAGCGTTGAGAGCATCTTCCACGCGAGCTTTCTTTTCTTTCATTTCGGTTTCAGTTGCAGCGCCTACGTTGATTACGGCTACACCGCCAACGATTTTGGCCAGACGTTCCTGAAGCTTTTCACGGTCGTAGTCGGAAGTGGAAAGTTCGATTTCGTTGCGGATCTGGCCTACGCGGGCTTTGATCACTTCGCCGTCGCCAGCGCCGTCAACGAGGGTGGTGTTTTCCTTGTCGATTACAACGCGTTTTGCGGAACCGAGGTCAGCCAGGGTAACGCCTTCAAGCTGCAGGCCGATGTCGTCGGAAACAACGGAACCGCCGGTGAGGGCAGCGATGTCTGCGAGCATGGCTTTGCGACGGTCGCCGAAACCGGGAGCCTTGACAGCAACAACATTGAGTGTGCCGCGCAGTTTGTTGACTACTAGGGTTGCCAGTGCTTCGCCTTCGATGTCTTCAGCAACGATAACAAGGGGTTTGCCCATCTTGGCAACCTGTTCCAGCACAGGAAGGAGTTCCTTCATGTTGGTTACTTTCTTTTCGCTGATGAGGATCAGGGGCTCGTCCATCTCGCAGATCATTTTTTCTGCGTTGGTTACGAAATAGGGGGAGAGGTAGCCGCGGTCGAACTGCATACCTTCAACAACGTCGAGGGTGGTGTCGAGGCCTTTGGCTTCTTCAACGGTGATTACACCTTCTTTGCCGACCTTGTTCATGGCTTCGGCAATGATGTTGCCGATGGTGATGTCGTTGTTGGCGGAGATGGTACCGACCTGTGCGATTTCTTTCTGGTCGCGGGTGGGCTTGGCAAGGGTTTCGAGGTGATCGATAACAGCTTCTACAGCCTTGTCGATACCGCGTTTGATAGCCATGGGGTTACGGCCTGCAGCAACAAGCTTTACGCCTTCGGAGAAGATGGCCTGTGCCAGAATGGTGGCTGTGGTGGTACCGTCACCGGCGATGTCGGAGGTCTTGGAAGCTACTTCTTTGACCATCTGGGCGCCCATGTTTTCAAACTTGTCCTTGAGTTCGATTTCCTTGGCAACGGATACGCCGTCCTTGGTGATAACCGGGGAGCCGAAGGATTTGTCCATGACAACGTTGCGGCCTTTGGGTCCGAGGGTTACTTTTACTGCGTTGGCAAGTTTGTCTACGCCTGTTTTAAGTTTTTCACGCGCCTTAGCGTCGAAAAGAATCTGTTTAGCCATTTGGTGTTATCTCCTTAAAAAAGATATGATCTGTGAAAATTCAGGTTCTGACCTAAAACCCTGTTATTCGACAACAGCAAGTATGTCGTCTTCGCGCATGATCAGGTGATCTACACCGTCAATGCTGATTTCAGTGCCTGCGTATTTTGCGAAAAGAACTGCATCGCCTTCTTTAATTCCCATGGCGATTCTGGAACCGTCGTCATCAAGCTTGCCGGGGCCGGCTGCGATGACTTCACCTTTCAAGGGCTTTTCTTTGGCTGAGTCAGGAATAATGATTCCGCCAACAGTTTTTTCTTCCACTTCAAGGCGTCTGACCAGAACACGGTCATTAAGCGGCTTAAGTTTCATGTGTTGTCCTCCGATAACATATTTCAATAACTTTATTTTGTAAGGCGCACGGCCTTGATTTCCGCAAGAGGTCCGGCGTGAGGTCTTTGAGTATACAGAATCCGGCCAAACGGATTGACTGAAATTAAGACATAATCAAAAACTGTCAACCGCACCGCGAATTTTTTTTGAAATTCATTTTGTCTTTCAGGGCAGGTCCTTTGCAATGAAGACTACCCGTCCGAGAGTATCCCATCCTACTGATTCGTCACTCAGTTCCAGACTGATGCTGGGCTGCCGCAGGTCGGAATTGTCTGAGACAAGTATTATCTTTCCTGGCTCCTTGGCAATCCGGCGCACGATTACTTCCCGGTCAATACGCATGGCATATATGCGTCCCTCATACAGTTCCTTTTGCGAGAGGTCGACAATGATTGAATCACCGTCTTCAATGCGCGGGCTCATGGCGTTGCCTGTGACAGTGACCAGCCTCATGCTTTCCGGATTTCCTTTCCTGGCAACCCAGTCCTCGCTGAAGGCGAGCACTCCAGCGCTCTCTTCTCTGGGGCTGAGCTCTTTCCCTGTATTGTCCGGTCTGGCCAGAGCCTCCGGAATGGCTTTGAATGATCCTTGTGATGGTTCTTTGGTAGCATCCGGGAAAATAATTTTTGCCCCGATTTCGTCAAGTACCCTGGCCACTACCTGAATGTGTTTTCCCCTTTCCTGCCTTATGTATCTGATGATCTGGTTTGGAGCCACCCCGCAGGCTTTAGCCAGTTGTGTAGGATTGGAGTATTTTTTCCCCGGCCCAATTACTCCCTTCAAACCTTCAACCATGTCCTGATAAAAGTTCATATGTCCTCCTTGGGAGATCAGCAGTACACTTTTTTAACGTGATTGTCGTTATGTTGTTTAAGTTGTACTCTGTTTGGTAATTCGTAATATTTTTTTTACCAATTGGTAAAATATATTTATAAAACGGCTTGCATTATGACTCAAATAAGAATAAATAGTGTCCCCGTTGTTATGAATTCCTGTCAAAGTTTGGATTTGGTAATGATCTGATCATATTGAAGATCGTCTGGTTATTTTTGTGAGGAAATTATGAGGATAGAAGGGGTTGCCTCCGGAGACGGTTTCCCGGAACTGGATGGCAGGAGGGGGATGTCTGCGGAGAGTCTGATCAGGGTTCTTGGCGCCGAAGCTGCTGAGAGACTGATGTTTTATTGGGGAGGAACCAGAGTTTCTGTACCAGGGATGGACGAGCTGTACAGGGTGAGGATGAAGGAAAGAATCAGGAGTGCCTACGAAAACGGCGCTACTCCGGCTCAGGTTTCCGAGCGGTTCGGAGTTTCTGTAAGGACTGCACAGAGAATGCGCATTCTATCTGACACCATTGAACGCGAGACGGAAATAATATAGCATAAGATAGCAGGACGATTCAGTTGTATAAAACAGCCCCGTGCTGACCTGCTCAGTTATGTGAATTTTTGTTCCGGGAATGGATTCGGATTTATAATACAAGTTCCATCGTGAATGCTTCGGGCGGTATAGTTATGGATCAATGCAACAGCTCGGTTTTGAGATGTTTCGTCAAAAGGTTTCTTCCGGTCGCGGGTCTTATCTTTGTGGTCGCCGTCGGGGTGCTGCTGAGTCAGCGCACACAGTATATCGATCTGGTGAAGAGTCATGAACTCAGCCTGGCCAAGAGCAGTCGTATTGCCATGAAAGATTGGCTTGAGGCCGGAATTGAGGATGTGAGTTTTCTGGCCGGACTTGTCCAGGGGTGCATGGGACGGGAAGGAACCATCCCGGAAAAGTACAATTCCATGGCCGCTGTTTTTTCCACGTTCGGTGAGGAAAACCGGAACTGTGTCCAGATAAGATTTCTATCTCCCCTTGGTCGGGAGCTTGTCCGGGTTAATATGGTCAAGGGGCAGGCTCAGCGGGTGGAGGCAGATTTTCTGCAGGACAAAAGTGACCGCCTGTATTTCAGGGACTCGTCCATGATCGGCGGAGGCGTGTATGTGTCTGCCTTTGACCTGAATAAAGAGTACGGGAAGGTGGAGATTCCTCATCTGCCTGTCGTAAGGTTTATGAAAAACATTTACGGGCAGGGGGGGCTTGTTCAGGGGGTTGTCGTTGTCAATCTTTCCGGTGAAAGCCTGCTTCGCTTTTTGAAGGCGTCAGCCAATGATTCTTTCGGCATGTGCTACCTCATAAATAATGAGGGAGGGTGGATAATAGGACCTGACACGAGCATGGACTGGCGTTTTCTTTTCGGGGAACGGAACGGTTTCATGGAAGATTCATTTCCGGCGGAATGGGCACGCATAAAAGCGGCAGATTCAGGGCAGATCTCTGCGGAGAACGGGCTGTTCACATTCCTGCCTGTCATTGATCCCGGTTTTTCTTCCGCATCCAGTTCCCCGGTAATTTTCAAGGAGAACTGGAAAATTATAACCCGTGTGTATGAGGATGGGCTTGTCATCCCCGGAAGTACTGTGACCTTATCTCTTGTTATATTTCTGTACATACTGAGTGGCTTTTTTTTCTGGCGCAAGACGGTCTCGGTTGTTGAAAGGGAAAAAGTCAAATCCGCGCTTGTGGAAAGTGAACAACGTTTTATGGACATTGCAGACGCAGCCGGGGAATTCATATGGGAAACCGGACCTGACGGTTGTTTCGTGTTCGTGACCGGACGTGCGGGGGACATTCTCGGCTACAGTTCAGAGGAACTTATCGGCAGGTCACCATTTGATTTTGTGGATGAGGAGTCCTCGTGGGAGGTACGCAAGGAATTCCTTGATGCAGCTCAGAACGGGCGCAGCTTCAGCGGATTGGTTTTCAAGTTTGTAAACAGGGAAGGGCGCAAGTTGTGGCTTGAGTTCAACGGGGTTCCTGTCTTTGATTCTCAGGGTGCAGTTACAGGGTTCCGTGGTGCTACATCCGATATCACGGCACAGCAGAAGGCTCTCAAGGACCTGCAGGACCGTGAGGATATGCTCCAGAGTATCAGTGATTCCGTTCAGGATGCGCTGGTGCTGATGGATGAGAACGGTCTTGTCCATTTCTGGAATCCGGCTGCGGAGAACATTTTCGGTTACACTTCCTCTGAGATGCTGGGAGAAAATCTGAACTGCTGCATTTTTGCCGAGGACAATGAAGATGCTGGTGTGGATGAGGCCATTGTCCAGAATGTTGATGGTCTGTTTTCCAATTACGGTTCCTTCACGGTCAATGTGCGCCGAAAGGACGGGACAGTTTTTCCGGCTGAGGTCCTTCTCTCGCCGTTGCGCAAGGATGAGCAGTGGTGGGTCGTCGGAACCATTCGGGACGTTACAGAGCGCAGGGAGGCTGAGAACAAGCTCAGGAAACTTGCTACTACCGATCCGCTGACAGGGCTGGCTAACCGCAGATTTTTTATGGAAAGTGCAGAGGAAGCGCTGGAAAGGTCATTGCGCTATGAACGTGATCTCTCTCTCATGATGCTCGATATTGATTTCTTTAAAAATGTCAACGACATGTATGGACATGATGCCGGTGACGACGTCCTGAAGGGGCTGTCTCAGGCCGGGCTTAAAATTTTGCGGAAAATCGATCTGTTCGGGCGTATCGGTGGAGAGGAGTTTTCCGTTCTGCTTCCAGACACAGGACTTGAAGGTGCCACGATGGTTGCCGAGCGTCTGCGCCGGGAAATCGAGCAGACCAGGATGATAACAAGGTCCGGAGAACTGATGATAACCGTCAGTATCGGGGTTGCCACTCTGAACGCTGATACCAGAACTCTGGAACATTTGTTGAAGGCCGCTGACATCGGACTCTATGCCGCCAAACATGCAGGACGCAACCGGGTGGAGATTCAGCTTTCTCCTGCAGGTACAGTGGAAAAGTAGGTGAGATTTTCAGGGATGGAACCGCATTAAAAAAGCCCGGTCAGGGTTCCTGGCCGGGCTTTTGGATTTATTAATCAAATCCGAATTCAATTGTGAAGTTTCCGTAATCGGTGGTAAATGGAATTGCCATCACCGGTCCGGCTGTGACGTGGGCGATGGTGTGGTTGTCACCCATGATCACGGTCGGGGTGGAGCCCTGAAGTTTATAGCCCATCTCGGTGAGGCCTGCTCTGGCCTGACCTGACACCATGTTGGTTATTTCGCCCACTGCGTCCTTTACATCCTGAATGATGTCCTGAATGTCGTCGCCGAGCATATTTTTGACTATTTGTGCAGCACAGGCCTTGTCGAAGGAAATGGAGACGCTACCGCTGACATTGCCTGTAAATCCGACAATACCGGTGACATCGCCGTTAGCAACATTTCCTTTCTTTACAAAGGGTTTTCCGGCCTTGGGAGTGATCATGGCCATCATGGTCAGGATGTCGGAGGTTGCTTTGATGAAAGGTTTCGCCAGTTCTACATTCATTACGGGGACTCCTTGAAAAATGTTAGCGCCTTAATAGAAATATTTGGTGGCTGTAAAACAGCTTTTTTTCGCCTTCAAAACAGGTTGTATCCATGACATTGACCCTTGTTGCCGGAGACTATTGCGGTCAACGGCTATGGCAAATCATTTAACCAAACCTGCGCTTGCATCATATTACCAGAAAAAGAAGCCATAAACAAACAGTTTAATCATGGTCGGGTGTCTCGGAGGCCGGAAAAAAGTGTTGTATGCCTTGTTCTGCCTCGCTGATCTTTAGCATGAAATATATTGAGATTATTTACAGCTGTTTTTGTTTTCTGTCATCTGTTCTGTGTTTGACCGCACGTTTATTTTTACGTATTTACTAAGGTCGCACTGTTTGAATATTTTCTCGGGCAGTTTCGGTTCGGAGCTTTCATCCCGAAAAGAATGCAAGATTAAGGATAAAAAATAAATGTCAGAGAACAACACTGAATCCAGCGTCGGAAAGAATTTTATTACCACAATTATCGATAAGGATAATGAAACCGGAAAGTACGAAGGACGGGTTGCAACGCGTTTCCCTCCCGAGCCCAACGGTTACCTGCATATCGGGCATGCCAAGTCCATCTGCCTCAACTTCGGCCTGGCCAAGGATTACAAGGGAACATGCAACCTGCGTTTTGACGACACCAACCCGGTCAAGGAAGATGTCGAATACGTCGATTCCATAATGGCGGATGTCCGTTGGCTTGGTTTCGATTGGGATGATCGCCTGCATTATTCCTCCGATTATTTCGGCAAGCTGTATGAGTATGCCGTTCAACTGATCAAGGCCGGCAAGGCCTATGTGGACAGCCTCAGTGCAGAAGAAATCCGTGAGCATCGCGGAACTCTCAAGGAGCCCGGCAAGAACAGTCCGTATCGCGACCGTTCCATCGAGGAAAACCTCGATCTTTTCGAGAGAATGAAGAACGGTGAATTCGAGGACGGCGAACATGTGCTGCGTGCAAAGATCGACATGGCCTCTCCCAATGTCATCATGCGTGACCCGACCCTCTATCGCATCAGAAAGGCACACCACCACCGTACTGGCGATGCATGGTGCATCTATCCCATGTACGACTACACCCACTGCATTTCAGACTCTCTGGAAAGGATCACCCATTCGATCTGCACCCTTGAGTTTGAGAACAACCGTGAACTTTATGACTGGGTGCTGGAAACTCTGGGTGCTTACCGCCCGCAGCAGATTGAGTTTGCACGTCTGAATATGACCTATACTGTCATGAGCAAGCGCAGGCTCATCCAGCTTGTGGAGGATGGCTACGTTTCCGGATGGGACGATCCTAGGATGCCGACAATTTCCGGTATGAGACGCCGCGGCTATTCTCCTGCATCCATCAGAAATTTCTGTGAGCGTATCGGTGTTGCCAAAGCCGCAAACATGGTTGATTTCGCACTGCTGGAGTTTTCCGTGCGTGATGACCTGAACCGCACTTCCCCCCGTTTCATGGGTGTTGTCGATCCCATCAAGCTGGTTATCGAGAACTATCCTGAGGGTCAGGTAGAAGAATTCGAATGCCAGAATAATCCTGAGGATCCTGAAGCCGGAAGCCGCATGGTTCCCTTCTCCAGGACTCTGTACATCGAGCGTGATGATTTCATGGAGGATGCTCCCAAAAAATACTTCAGGCTTTCAGTGGGACGCGAAGTACGCTTGCGGGCCGCTTACTATGTGACCTGTACCGGGGTTGTCAAAAACGATGCAGGCGAAATCGTTGAACTTCGCTGCACCTATGACCCGGAAACACGCGGCGGCTGGTCCAATGACGGTCGTAAGGTCAAGGGTACCATTCACTGGGTTTCAGTAGATCATGCCGTCGAAGCCGAGGTCCGTCTCTACGACCACCTGTTCACCAAGGAAAATCCCATGGACAACAAGGATGGGTCAGAGTTCAAGGATCACATCAATCCTGATTCCCTTGAAGTTCGTCCCCGTTGTTACGTGGAGCCGGCCCTTGGTAAGGTTGAACCCGGTTTCCGTTGCCAGTTTGAGCGTATCGGCTATTTCTGCGCCGACCCTGATTCAACACCGGAAAAACCTGTTTTCAACAGAACAGCTACTTTGCGTGATACCTGGAAGAAAATTGAAAACAATCAGAAAAAATAGTATTCCTCAGTGCTGAGGGAGACGGAAGTCAGTAAATGCGGGGTCCTGAAGGGGATTCCGCATTTTTTTTGTCCGCATGGGATGTCTGCTGCCTGTTAATTTTTGATATGTAATATATGTAGGTGAAAGATGTCCTTAAAAGTGTTATCCAGCAGAAAAGTGTTTATCCGTTCGAGCTGTTGTATATTGATTATGATCCGGAGGTTTTAGAATGAGTGCCGAACCGAACAGTTCCAAACTTGCCATCGCTATCGCAGGCAGAAGCAACGTGGGCAAGTCTTCGATTATCCGCGCTCTTTCAGGTATTGAAAGTGATGAGGTCAGCCCGGTAGCCCATGAAGATGAAATGTATCCTTTGACCCGGGCCGAGATCCACCCGCTCGGTCCGGTGACTATTTATGATACGGACGCACATGTTCCCGGTGATGACCGGGCCAGGGCCATACGCGATGCCCTGTACAGTGTGGATGTCGCCGTGGTTGTCACCGACGATTCCGGAATACTTGACGAAGAACGCGAGTTGACCACCCTTTTGCTGGAGCGGGGCATTCCCTGTGTGATGGTCTTCAACAAGGCAGACATCAGGCGTCCCAGCCTTGCGGACATGGAATTCTGTGGTTCTCGGGGAATACGTTTTGTTGCTACTTCCACCATAGACGGACGGGGAATTGAAAGGCTCAAGAAGTCCATCATGGCACTGGCTCCCGAGGAAAACATGCTTGACCCGGTTCTCGCCCGTGACCTCATGGGGCGTGGTGATTTTGTGGTCTGCGTTGTTTCCGAGGACCCGGTTTCACCCAAGGGCAGGCTTGGGCTCCCCAAATCGCAGGTTCTGCGCGAGATTCTGGATGCCGGCGGCATTGCGGTGATCGTCAAGGAGGGAGAGCTTTATCAGACCATTTCCGGTCATAAGCGCAGGCCTGCACTTGTTATCGCAGATTCTCAGGCGGTGAAGAAGGTGCTCGACCTTGTGCCTGAGGATGTTTCCCTGACGACTTTTCCCATCCTGTTTGCCCGTCACAAGGGTAATCTGGAACAACTGGTACAGGGAGCTAATGCCATTGACAGTCTGGCGGACGGCGACAGAGTTCTGATCGTAGAAGCCTGCCCGCACCATCCCAAGGCCGAGGATCTTGGCAAAGAAATGATTCCTGCCCGGATTGCCGGATATACAGGGCGAAATATTATTTTTGAATCAAAGACCGGCTGCGGCCTGCCCATTGATCTTTCCGAGTACAAGCTTGTGGTCCATTGCGGCGCATGTATGGCCGACAGGGCGGATATGCTCCGCAGAATCAGGGACTGCGATCGTCAGCAGGTCCCCATCACCAACTACGGGTTGGCGATTGCCAAGGTGGACGGTACTCTGGCGCGGCTTATCGAGCCCTTTTTCAAGGATGATGGTGAGCAGCGGATGGAGCTGACCGGGAAAATAAATGTGTATCGCGGCAGCAACTCGCAGTCCATGCACCTTGTTGTTCCGGCTGAGATTCAGCCTGAGAAGGCGGTTCCCTTTAACCTGATGTACCTTTTCGGCGACATTGAGGTGACCAAAAAACAGATCGGTTTTGCTTCCCTGCCGTTCGCACGTGGTGGGCAGCAGAAAATACGCAGGTATGTGGAAGATTCAGGGTATTGTTTTTACAAATGGCCGGGGCGCGTCCTGGGGGCGGACCTCGGTGGACTGCTTGATTCGGACGAGAGCGATTCGTTCTGATCCGTTCCGGCAGAATAGAGGGTTGCAGTTATGCGGTTTTTCTTGCCTTTCAGGCCCTTGCTTCTTGCTTTGATCCTTTGTCTCTGTCCGGTTCTCTGCCGGGCTGAGATGACTGTGGTTGGGTTCATGGCCAGCGGTTCTGCCCTTGATGATGATTCATTCAACGGCATGACTGTGTCAGGCCTTCGGAGGCTGCAGCAGAAATTCGACCTGCATATAGAAGTGCGTGCCGGGGGATTTGCCTTTGCCGATCAGGCAAAACAGCTGCAGTCGCTTTTGGACAGCAACGCACATGTAATTGTAATCAACTCTTCCAAGAATATTGACGAGATCCTTGGGTTTGCCGGTCATCATCCTGAAATCAGATTTATAATTAACGATGCCAGCGTCCGCGGATACGATAACGTGTCTTCCATTGCTTACGGACAGGGCATGGGGTCGTGTCTTGTGGGGGCCCTGTGCGCGTGGCAGACAAAGACCGGAAAGGTCGGATTTATCGGCGGCAATGAGAATTCGGTGATACAGGACTTTCTTAGCGGGTTCAGGGCAGGTGTCGAGCTTTCCGGAAAGGATGTCTCCGTTGAGGTCAAGTTCATTCGTTGCGGTTCAGCCGTAGAAGGCTTTGAAGATCCGCAGCAGGCGAGTCTTCTTGCCAGACGCATGTATGCTTCCGGGGTGGATATAATTTATGCTGTGGCCGGGCTTTCTGGAAACGGGGTCATACAGGCTGCACGCAAAACCGGAAATTATGTTGTCGGGGTGGACTCCAATCAGGATCATATGGCTAAGGGGACCATCCTGACCAGCATGATGAAAAGACTTGACGTTGCCGTGTATAATGAAGTCCTTTCGGTTCTTGAGGGCAGATTTGTTCCCGGGCCGAAGAACTATGACCTTTCCAACGATGGAGTATGTCTGACCGATATGAAATATTCCAGGCATCTTATATCAAAAGAAGTCCTGCATAAGCTGGACGGACTCAAGGAAAAGCTTGTTTCAGGGACAGTCCGCCTTGATTTCCCGGTAAAATAAAGGGGGTGCGGCTTTTTATGTTCAAATTTTTACGCATCAAATACAGGATTGCCTTGGGGCTGTTGCTCATCCTCGCGGGCATTCTGGTTCCCCTTGGTTTCCTGGTAACGGACTACAGGCACGATGAACTGTACGATTCCCTCAAGTCCCAGGCAGACTCCATCGCCTCTCTTGTTGCTACATCCAGCAGCGAGGCCATTGTAAGATTTCAGAATAACAGGATGGATGACCTCGTCAGAAGTGCATGCTCTTCCAACGATGTCGTTTTTTGCGCGGTGTATGCTCCCGGTGGTGATGCATACAGCGAATTTTCGCGCCCTATGCCCAAGGACTACAACGGGCAGGTTGTTTATGTTGAGAGGCGGATTCTGCGGGATGGTGATTACCTCGGCTATGTAAAGGTCGGGGTTTTGAAAAGCAGGGAATATGAGAGCTGGGACTTTGTGCTCGGTTATCTGCTGCCGGTATTTATGGGTGTGGCCGTTCTTGCCGCGTTCTGCGCGATTTTTTTTCTTGGCAGATCCCTTGTTTCTCCTGTTATCAGGCTGTCTCGTCAGGCTCAGGGGATGGTCAGGGGCGATTTCGACGAATTTGATGTGGATGGTCGGGAGGACGAAGTCGGTGAATTGGCCGCTTCATTGAATCTGCTGGCCCGAAAGTTCTCCCGGATGCAGAGCGATCTTGAGGAGAAGGTTCAGCGCAGGACTGAAGACCTGACCATTGCCAACCAGAGGCTCTGCGATGAGGTTGAGGAGCGGCGCAAGGCCGAGCAGCGCCTGAATTCAACTCTTGAGCAGTTGTCGTTTACCGTCAAGGAGCTTGAAAAAGCCAGGGACAAGGCTGAAAAGGCCAGCCGGTTCAAGAGCGAATTTCTGGCTATGATCAGCCATGAAATAAGAACCCCCATGAATGCCATACTCGGCATGGGGGAGCTGCTCATGGAAACCGAGCTTGATGTCGAGCAGCAGGGCTATGTGGAGATTTTCCGCGGTTCCGGGGAATTGCTCCTGAAAATCATCAATGACATCCTTGATTTCGTTCAGATCGAGTCCGGCCAGATAGAGCTTGTTCCTGTTCCTTTTGATCCTTCCCACGCCATGCAGAGTGTCTGCAAAAGTATGGCTCATTCAGCCCATGCCAGGGATATTGAGATAATCTGTGATGTAGATCCAGGTGTTCCTGCACAGGTCGTCGGTGACCCGGTCAGGGTGCGCCAGATTCTCATGAATATCGTGGCCAACGCGGTCAAATTCACTTCCAGCGGCGAGGTGGATGTTCGGGCGAGCCTGAAAGAGTCCGGGGATGAATTTGATCGCCTGCTCTTTACCGTTCGTGATACCGGTATCGGTATTCCCGAAGGAAAGCGGGGCAATATTTTCGAGAGCTTTGTTCAGGCGGACGGCTCTACCACCCGGGAGTTCGGAGGAGTCGGACTCGGGCTGGCATCCGCTTCCCGGCTTGCCGATCTTATGGATGGTGAAATCTGGTTTGAAAGCAAGCGTGGCAAGGGGACTGTTTTTTATTTTTCCATTCCATTCAAGAAATCGGTTTATGAACCGGACAGGAGTGTTGCTGATTTCTCCGGGATAAGGGTTTTACTGGTTGACGATAACCGAACTGTGCGCGAAGTTCTCGGTCGCAGGCTCCAGACTTTCGGGATTGATTCTTCGACCGCTTCCGACGGGAACGAAGGTATTGAATACCTGCGCTCGGCTGCTGAACTCGGTGAGGCGTATGATCTTATAATAGCCGACAGCGAGATGCCCGATATGCAGGGGGTGGATTTTCTTTCAAAGGCAAAACAGGAAAATCTCCTTTCCGGTATGGTTGCCATGATGTTTTCCGCCGGGTGTACCGAGGCGCAGAGGCGCAATGCAAGGATGCTGGGGGCGGACTACACGCTGATCAAGCCTGTATTTGATGCTGATCTTGTGCGCTGTCTCAAGGCAACGGCCGGGCAGGAAAAACCTTCAGTTGCCAAGCCTGGTAAAGGAATGCAGATCCTTCTGGTCGAGGATAACGAGGATCACCGGAGGATTCTTGAACTTTTCATCGCTGACACCGGTGCCGAAGTGACCATGGCAGAAGATGGCCTGCGCGCTGTTCAGCTTTTTAGTGACGGAGAATTTGACCTTGTGTTCATGGATCTGGAACTGCCGGTTATGGGGGGGATTGAGGCGGTAGGAAGGATTCGTGATTTTGAAAAGGTCGGTTCAAGGGAACCGGCCACCATTATTGCGCTTGCGGCTCATGCGTTTAATGACCATCGCATGGAATGCCGGCGGGCCGGATGTAACGGTTTTATCTCAAAACCGGTCAGATGGGATACTATCCGGGCCACAATCGCGGCTGCGGCAGGGGGATCAACTCTGCCAGCCAATATTTTACTTACGGAGTAACGGATGAATTCGGAAGAACATTCCGGGCGGGAGCTATTTGTGATTAATGAAGATCTGCGTGAATTGATTCCGCATTTTCTAGTGCATCAATTTGATGAACTTCAGCAGATGGAAACCTGTCTCAAATCCGGAAATGTTGCCGAGGTTGGAAGGTTGGGGCACAGCCTGAAGGGGGCAGCGGCCAATTTCTGTCTGGAACCTTTAAGCAGGCTCGGCACTACCATACATGATGTGGCAAAGCTGGGCATGTCTGATGCCCTTGAGCCGTTGGTCCGTAAGTACCGGCTCTACCTTGAAGAACTCAGGATCCAACTGGGGCAGGCCTGATTTCAAGGCCGCAGGCGATTGCCGCGGCGATCATTGTATCGAACCACCCTGCGTTGCTTGCAACATAGGTCTTTTTTCTGTTGCCACCGAATTTGGATTTGTGCCTGTCATTCCCCTTGAACGGGTAGACAGGTTCTCCATATCTGTAGAACAGTTCCGATATTTTTTTCAGTATTCCGGAAAGATTGAATTCACTGTTCATTCCTGCAAGTGGCGAGAGTCCGAGACTCACCCGCTCTATTTTTTCAGAGCGGAATTTTTCGATGGCGCTGAGCAGGATGTAAGGGGAGGTCCCGTTTACGGCCTCTTTTTTGAGTCGGTCGAAATTGTGATAGTATCCGACGGGCCGGCCATGCTCGTAAATGGGATCAAATCCCGCCAGCCCAATCAGTTGTCCGTCCATACGGGCCCAGAAGAAACGTACTCCGTCTTCATCCCTGTCCGGCAAAGGTCTGGTCAGGAATGACATCTCCCTGCCGCCCTTGCGTTGTATCCAGCAGTCGCTGACCAGACTGATTTCTTCCTGCGGAATTTCAGAAAGTTTTTTTTCCTCTACAGTTATCCCAGACCGCAATGCCTTGTTTTTCCATTGCCTTAACGATGACCTGTTTTTCCCTGAGAGGTTGAATGAAGCCAGTTCCAGTTCTGTTTCAATTCCAAGCTGGTAGACTTTGAATCCCATCCGGTACAACTGGGTGGCCAGCGAGTGATCTATTTGTACAAGCGTGATCTTTCCAAGGAGCGAAGCAAGCTTTTCGATGAAGATCGGTTGCAGGTGTTCTGAAGTTACCGGGTTTGACAGGATCACTGCATGATCGTTGGAAACAATATTCCTGGCGTTGATCCAAGCACAATAGCCCACACCTTCCCATAGGCTGTATTCCAGCCCCGGCTGCATGGTCGAATACGAAGCACACCGGTTCCCATGCTTTCTCAGATATGAAAGCAGGAGCGGTCTTAACTCGGCAGAACAACTGCTGATATGGTGGATACTGTGAGCTGTGTTAAGATTCATTGTCTGACATTGTTTATGGTTATAATCTTTATTGTATCTAATCGCTTACTCCGTTTCAAGGGGGGAGCCGAATATTTTCTGGCTTGCACACGGAAAAATAATGAACTAGAGCAACGGCACTGTGTTGTGTTTTTCCGTGGAGGATGAATGGTTTATTCTGTGTGTCGTTTGATAGAGCGGCATTTTATTATAATAGCTGTCCTGTTCAGTTGTTTAGCATTTCTGTATCCATCGTTTTTTACCTGGCTCAAACCCTACATTGCAATCTGTCTTGGAATAATTATGTTCGGCATGGGGTTGACCCTTGAGTTTGAGGATTTTGCTTCCGCAATAAGGAATTACAAAGCCGTGACTCTTGGGGTTGTGCTGCAGTATACAATCATGCCTGCCCTCGCAGTAGTGCTCTCGTCCCTTATGGGATTGCCGCAGGAAGCCCTGATGGGCATGGTGGTGGTCGGAGCATGTCCGGGCGGGACTGCTTCAAATGTCATAGTCCATCTGGCAAAGGGTAATGTGGCCCTGTCGGTAACCATGACCATGATTTCAACCTGTCTGTCCCCTGTGCTGACTCCCCTGATCATTTATTCTATCCTCAACCAGCAGATTGAGATTCAGTTACTGCCAATGATCAAGTCCGTGTTCTGGATTGTTCTGTTTCCCCTTTTTGATGGACTTGTTCTGCGCAGGTTGCTCAGGAGCAGGCTCGATCCGGTCCTTCATGTTTTCCCGTCTGTGTCCATTCTTGTGATCGTGATGCTTATTTCGTGCATTATCGGCCTTAACCGCGATCTGCTGGCAACCTTTCCTTTGCTCGTATTAGCAGCAGTTGTTCTGCATAATCTGGGTGGACTTCTCGCCGGTTATGGGGTCGGTAGAATTATCGGTTTCAGCAGGAAGGACAGTGTGACGATTGCAATCGAGGTCGGCATGCAGAATTCCGGGCTGGGCGTGGCCCTTGCCACCAAGTATTTCGGGGCTGCCACCGCATTGCCCGGCGCATTGTTCAGTCTGTGGCACAATATTTCCGGGATACTGCTCGCCAAACGGGCCAGAACCATGTTTTCCGGGAAGTGATGTTCCTTTCTTGTGTCAACCACGTTATAATTTGAGGCGGTATTTTCCGGATATATTTTTTGAATATCAGTTGAGCCGTTCGCAAAGCACTTAATCAGTCCCCTCCCGGATAATGGGAGGGGATTTTTTGTTCACAAAACCGGGTAATGTTTTTACCCTGACGCACACGAATAAAATCAATCCGGAGGCTAGGATGAATCTCGGTCCTGATGAAATCATAGAGAATATTTTAAGTGAACCGCTCAAACTCTTCAGTGCACATCCGGAAATGCAGAAGCTGCTTCGCGATATGAGCCTTGCTGTCTGTGCGGATATGAATGGTATAGACCCGTCACATAACCTCTTCCCGGTGCTGCTTGCGGAAAAGGGCTGTGCCCAGTTTGAAGCCAACTTTACAGCCTTTCTTGGGCAGGTCCAAAGTCTGGACTCCGGTTTCAGGGTGGCCTGCGGTGCAGGATGTTCGTATTGCTGTTCATCGCACATCACTCTTATGCCGCAGGAGGCATTCAGGATAGGGCTGTATTTGGCCCGGAACTGCACAGTTGATGTTTTTGAGGATCTGGCTGAGAGATGTCTTCAGATAGAGGCCGAGTTAGACAGGACTACTCTTGAGGATTTTGTCGGTAACTATTTTCGGCCCTGTCCATTTCTTGTGGAAGACAAATGCTCCATCTATGAAGTAAGGCCCATACTGGCCCGTAACTGGATTTCCACCGATGTCGAAGCCTGTATCAAAAGCTATAATGCACGAAACAAGATTACAGTGCCGCAGAATGCCCTGATAATGATCCAGAAGGATCTTATCTATGCCGGACAGGCCGCATATCTTGCCGATTACGGTATAAACGGCCAGATATGCTCCTTCCTTCCCCTTATGGCTCGGATCATGACCGATTTTGAAGGGACGTATGCCGGTTGGCTTGCCGGGGAAACTCTGAAGGGGCAGCTTGAATTGAAATAGGTATAATAAAATACAGCTATTGCCTTTGCTCCGCGCTGGCCTCGCAGGACTGCCGGAAGCATGCCTTGGTGAATGTTCTGGTTAGATATACTGCTTGAAAAGAAGGTCCGGTATCATCGTATCAGGATATTTCGATCCAGTTTTTAAAGATCTCATCATTCTTTGCGAATTCAATGGCAGAGACTGAAGTGCGGCAGTGAATCAGCTCAAAATTATCAGTCTTTTCGCGGTTTATTTCTGTAAATTTATCCACATCTTCATACATAAAATCCGGGTGAAACTGTAAGCCCCAGATGTTTTTGCCTTTTACCTGAAATCCGTGAACGGTGCACCTGCTTGATGTAGCGGTGACATCGAACCGGTCATCAAGGTCGAAGACTTCGTCGAAGTGAAATACCGCCGACTTCAGTGTGTTTAACCCGCTGAAAATAGGGTTTCCGGAAATTGAGATGTCCGTCCAGCCTATTTCCGGGGTCTGTGATTTCCGTACATGGTCCTTGCCAAGTATGTGCCTTATTAAATACTGATGGCCGAAACATATTCCAAGGATTGACTTCCCGGAGTTCATAAAGCTGCTGATGATGAAATCCAGTTCCGAATCCCAGCTGTGGTCTTCAAACGCGCTTTCTGTTGAGCCGGAAATCAGCAGATGCGTGTATTCTTCGACTTCGCAGACATTCGCAAGGTCCGCCAGATACGCGGTGTCATATGGAATGTCGAGAGGTTGAAATGCTTCGGCGACCCTGTTGTCGAAACTTGTCCGGAGATTTGTTTCAGCAAGAATATTGAGGACCAGCATTCGTTTGTTCTTCATCGTGAGTTACCTTTGTCTGGATTGTTGAGCGGGCAGTGCGGCGAACATTGGAGTATTCCGAGAAGGCTACGGTTTGTGAAACCTTTTAAAAACTGAGACTCAGTCCAACCCCTACATCTCGGCCCTTTTCTTTGGCGGGAATCCTCTGCTTGTATTCCAGCGGGGCCTCTTCCCTGTCGGAAATTATTCCCGCGCTGATCCCGTCTGATATTTTTACGTCATCATACGGTTTTGACAGAGTATCGATTCTGCTTTTCATGTCTGTTTTCTGAGAATCTGAGTTCTGTTGTATGGATAAATCGTTACCAAGTTTCATTTCACCGGCATCTGCCTGAGCAGCCGATAAGGTCAGAAGAATAATTGTTGCTGAAATGATGATGTGTCTCTGCATGGGATCACCTCAAATGTTATCTTGATGGGAATCTGTTGAAGTAAGTGCTTGGTGGATTTGTTTAATTGAGTTCGTGGGGATTTTTATGAATGTTTACTCTGATCGTGTTTGACGTGTGGTTAATGTCGGTGGCGGAGGACGTCGCTGGTCCGGCTTTTAATCAAGGGTAGTCTCGATCATTCAAAAAAACTAAGGTTCTTTGGAGAATCGTCAACCTCGGCACATCTGCGGCGGAACTTGTTGCGTCAGGTTTCGTCTTTTTACCAGGCAACGTTCTTGCTGAGGTATTCAGGCAATCATAAGAGAAAAAGGTAACCCTCCGGTTATTATTTACCTGTCATGAAAAGCGGCGGGGGCGACGACTCGAACTAGCGGCCTCCTGCGTGACAGAGATAAGGCTACAGCAAAAGAGCCAATCTAAGCATGTCCCTAAGCTGAATGCCCGACTCGAAAATGGGTTCAGCATAATTATCGGTAAAATGGTTCTTGATCACATCCTCCACCCGGAACCCTGCACGTTGGTAAAATGCAAGCTGATATCCGAACGTACCGGTTCCCAATTCTATCCGCCTGAATCCTTTGGCTCTTGCATCCTCTATGACATGGCGCAGCAATTTTGTTCCGGCCCCCTGATTCTGGCAACTCGGAGAAACGGCAATATTGTACAGTTCCAAAGTGGCATCATCGGTCTGACCCAACACACATGCGCCAATGGGCTCGTCAGACTTCAAAACAAGGTAACACAAGGAAGTATTAATATATTTATTTATACTGTCTTCAGAAGGATCAGCTTCAAGTAAGAGATGCATGGGCATCTCGCTTGGAGAAACGGCAACAATATTTAACATGAATTATCTCCCTGTCGTCAGTGGCGAGCATAAGTTTTACGGCATTTATTGTCTTGCCATAAAAAATCCAAGCAGGCAGCAGGAGAAAATATAATTGTTTTTTAGTGGGTTATTCAATTGCTTCTTTTATCTTGGAAACAAAGGCTGACTCGCTTCCTGCAGCGATTCGCAGCTAAAATAAATATCGTTTCGATGGATGTGTCCAGTCATATTTTACTGTAGCAAAACAGAAAAAGACACCAATCTTGCGATTGATGTCTCTCTCTTGAAAAGTGGCGAAGCCGAAGGGACTTGAACCCTCGCCCTCCGGCGTGACAGGCCGGCGTTATAACCAACTTAACTACGGCTCCGCGTGTATATAATAAGCACGTTAAGCTGTGCTTTTTGACTTAGTGGTAGGCGAAACAGGGCTCGAACCTGTGACCCTCGGCTTGTAAGGCCGATGCTCTCCCAACTGAGCTATTCGCCCACTTTTAGTCATGTGGCAGTTTTCTGTAAGCCCCTTGAATGTCTGAGTCATTCGTTGTTGCTCACCGCCACGAGGAGGGATACTGCCGATGTCGGGCCGTTTTGTCAAACGGTTTTTTTTATTTTTTTAAAATATTTTGTAAACTCTTTTAATTTAACGTTTTTGGTGTGCAATCTCGGAAAATTGAGCCATGCTTTTTAAGGGATCTTCATTCTGGAAGATGTTGCGGCCTATGCAGCAGCCGCGGCAACCCGAGTTCAAAGCATCCAGCGTTATATTTAGAGCTCCCTCCATGCTCTGTCCTAGCGGTCCTCCGGTGATGAGCACCGGGATGGGACAGGCGGTTACGGCCTTGGCGAAGGCCTCGCTGTTGCTGGAGTAGGGGACGGCAACTATGTCGGGTCCAAGTTCCGCGCCAATGCGTATACAGTGGGCCACAAGGGCCGGATCGTGTTCGTTGATTATCTGGCTGCCCCGGGCAAACACCGTGGCAAGGACAGGGATGCCCAACTGGTGCGCTTCGTCGGTCAGTTCTCCAAGATCAACAAGCATGCGGTCTTCCAGCTCGTTACCTATGTTCACATGCAGTGAAACGGCATCAGCCCCCAGACGCAGGGCTTCGTGCATGGAGCAGACGATGTTCTTGTTGTAGCTTGGTGAGCCGTGTCGTGTCCCGGCGTTGAGCTGGATGATCAGGTTCACGTCAGTGGGCACCAGCGCGCCGTAGTGCCTTGCAAGTCCTTTGTTAAGGATGACCCCTTGTACTCCCGAGGCCGGAAGGGCTTCGAGGATGGAAGGAATGGCTCCGAGGCCGTCGATCATGCCTTCGTTGGCTCCGTGGTCCAGAGCCAGAATGAGGGCGTTACCGCTTTCCCTGTCGAAAATCCGCTTCATGCGGCGGTTGGTTCCATTCATGGTGTTGTCCTTATTTGTCAGTCCAGATGTAGCGGTTGCCTTTTTTGCCTGTGAATCCTAGGAGCATGTCCTTGTAATAAAGTCCGACCGGGCCTTTGCCCTTGGCCGGTCCGCTCAGGCTCTGCCCGGAAAGAAGGTTGGCGAGATCCTGAACGTTTTCAATGACCAGAGCGGAAGAATCCGGTTTTTCCGGGAGCAGGCATCTGGCATAGGGGTCCGGCCTGAACCTGTTCTTGGCGATCTTGCCCAGAGGGAAGCCCTGCCAGCGAAGTTCCGCAGGCAGAATGTTCAGGGCGTGGCGGTTCATGAACATGGCCTTGTCCCGAAATTCGTATATTTCTCCGTCCGGCAGGGCGGAAAGGTCCACTGCTTCGGGGAACTCTGTTTTCTTTAAATTGATTCTACTGCCGGGCGGGTTGCTAGTTCCGGGATAAACCGGCTCGGCATTACCCGGTTTGCGCAGCCCGCAGAGGTAGAATCCCTGTCCGCCCCCGGACCCATCCACCCGCAGGACTCCGTCCATGCCGGGCAGGAGCGGCTCGGATATGGTGAAGCCTTCCGGGTGCGCGAGTTTAAAAAGTTCAAAGCCCAGCTCCTCAGTGGCAAAGCGGGTCTGTTCCTCGTTTTCCTGTACGTTTGTGGTACAGGTAGAGTACACGAGCTTTCCGCCCGGGGCGAGCAGTTCGTAAGCCTTGGTGAGCAGCAGTCGTTGCAGATTGATCAGCGGGACGATTTTTTCGTCCTTCCATAGATCCATGGCTTTCGGGTTTTTGTTCAGGGTTCCCCAGCCGCTGCATGGCGGGTCAAGCTGGATGATTTTCCAGCTTTCAGGGGGCAGCGGCAGTTTCTGGGATTCATAATGAACCGTAGCGGTGTTCACCGATTGGGTCTTGCGCAGGTTCTGGCGCAGCAGGGAAAGCCTGTCGCTTGAAGGCTCACTGGCGAGGACGAATCCGTCGCGCCCGACAAGGCGGGAGAGAAGTCCTGTCTTGCTGCCCGGAGCCGCGCACATGTCCAAGACCTGATCCCCTTTTTCCGGCGCAAGCATGAGCGGCGGAAGCATTGAGGAGCGGTCCTGAATATAGATGCGCCCGAACCTTGCGGCAATTGACTCGCCAAGGGGAAACGGCTCCTCTTCAAGGATGCGGGCCATGGAGTAGAAAGGTTCGGGGCGGAATCTGAAACCCTGCCCAAGGAGCAGTTCCTCAACGGCAGTTACATGGCTTTCTGAGCAGACCAGTCGGAATGTTCGCAAATCGTTTTTCATTTTATGATGTCAGCTACGGCCTGTATTATGATGTCGGGCATGTGATTTTGCCCATCGCTTGAGGGGGCGGAGTAAGTAGGCCGTAGTAATTAAGTTTTTGTAAAAAAATTGTTTAAAATTGTAAAAAAACGTGTCCCTCGGGCTGGAGACGACGGTTGGAAAAATGGTGAAAACTGAAGCCCGACAAATAAAACAGGGCGCCGGGTTTGACAAGGGGCTGAGCTGTGTGCCTCAATCTGGGGCTTTACGTCCTGCGTCCTAAGCTGGTACAAGCTGTGTACCTGCGCAGACAATAATGTACGCAGGTGGTCCATTCACTGGTTTTCAATTTTGTGTTGTTGCTTGTAACGCATTGTTTGTATTGATTATATATACTATTTTAAAACGAAATGATGTTTTTGCTCGGAGGTTTTTCTATGCTGTTTAAACGTATGACAGCCAGTCTAGTCGTTGTTCTGGCACTGTTTGCCGCCACTGTGTCCTTTGCCGCTGAGGCCCGGACTTATGCTGTTTATCCTTTTGAAGTCAACGGACCGGATCAGTACAAATACTTGAGCCGTGGAATACAGACCATGCTTATCTCAAGGCTTAACTGGACCGGACATTTCGAGCCTGTCGCCGGGGCAAGGGATTTGAAGGAAACTGACCGTCCCAAGTCTCAGGTTGAGGAAATCAAGGCCGCTCAGAGACTTGGAACAGATTACCTTGCTTTGGGATCCATCACAATTCTTGGAAAGGATGCTTCCATTGACCTGCGTATGGTGGACAAGGATGGAAAGTCCTGGCCGCACAACGCCAAGACTACCATTTCCGACCTTATCCCTTCTCTTGACGGCATGGCCAAGGATATAAAGGGCCAGCTTTTTGAGAAGCCGGGCAGCAGGAAAGAGACCGAAGAAGAGAAAAACCGTGCCGACGCCAAGCCCGACAGCCCCATGAACCCCGAATTCGTTAGTGCCTCTACAGCAGGAAAGGTGCTGGAAAGTACCATCAACCCGCAGTTCAGGTATCAGGGCGGAACTGAAACTCCCGGCCGCTGGCGCAGCCAGAGCGTGAAGTTCGTCAACCTCGGCGGCTTTGTTGCAGATGTCACCGGTGATGGAAAGAACGATATAGTTATTCTCTCTGAGGAAGACATCAAGGTCTTCCACATTGATAACGAGCGTCTGATGGAGGAGGTTTCTTACAAGTTCCCCAGCCGTTCTTCAGCCCTGAGAATTTTCCCCATTGATGTGGATAGGGATGGTGTTAAGGAGGTTGTCCTTGCCACTATGATGAAAGATCAGCCTTATTCCTACATTTTGTCTTTCAAGAATAAGGCCCCACGGGTTTTGGTTGACCGTGACCGCAATTTTCTGTCTGTGATAAAAATTCCGCCCCATTTTACCGAGACGATTGTGGGGCAGAAATATGATTCCAGTCGGACCTTTTATTCCAAGGATCTCATGGAATTCATCTATTCAGACGGCAGGCTTGTGCCGGTGAAGAAAATGACCGTTCCCAACTTCTCAAACGTGTACAACCTGACCTATCTGCCTTTGAAAGACGATGACTACAAGGTGATGGTCATCAACAAGTACGGGCGCATCAATATGTACGATAAGAAGCTTGAGCCTCTTTACGAAAGTCAGGATTCTTACAACTCTGTTGATGTTAAGGTCGAGGTGGCAGGTAAAATTCGCGGAATGGGTGATGAGAACGCGCGGGAAAAGATGGAGAACTATTACTTCCTGCCCATGCCCGTATGCGTCACCACACTGTCCGACCCGCATAAGCAGGAAGTTCTGCTTAACAAGGACCTTTCTGTTGCCGGGCAGGTCTTCTCGAACTATAAGAGCTACTCCTCCGGTGAAATTCATTCCGAGTACTGGGACGGCGTAGGCCTGAGCCTTGCGTGGAAGACCCGCCGCATTCAGGGCAGCGTGACTTCGTATGGCGTTGCCGACATCGACAATGACGGCGCAGATGAGCTTTACTGCATCCTTAACACCTACCCCGGATCGTTGGGCGTAAAGTTCAGGAAAACGCTGGTCATAGCGTACGAACTCAATCTCGATAAAAAATAATTGTTCAGGGCCTCCCATCTTGCGTGGGAGGCCCTGCTTTTATATAGTACGTCCTTTCATCGGCTGGGCCAGTTCTGGTTTTGCCGTCTTTTTCACACCAAAAAGTAAGTCCTTACTAGGGAGGGAACCATGATCAGAACCGGAAAAATCGCCGGCATGTTTGCTGTATTGGCAATATTTGCAGCCATGCTCTGCTCTGCTGCACCGGCCGGGGCGGCTGACATCAGCCTGAGTTACGCCAACTTTCCGCCGGCAAAGACTTTTCCCTGTGTCCAGATGGAGCGCTGGAAACAGGAAGTTGAAAAACGGACCAACGGTAAGGTTCTGGTTCAGACTTACCCCGGCTCGACCCTGCTTGGCGCAAAGAATACCCTGCGCGGTGTAATGCAGGGGCAGGCCGATATCGGCTGCATCAGCCTGGCTTACCATCCCGGTGTGTTTCCTCTCTGTTCTGTCTTTGAACTCCCGCTCGGCTTTACATCCGCGACTTCCGCCAGCCTTGCCCTGTGGGATCTTTACGAAAAATACCAGCCTGAAGAATTCAAGAAGGTCAAGGTGCTGACCATGTTTGCCTCCGCACCTTCAAACCTCATGACCAAGACTCCGATTCGCACCCTTGAGGACATCAAGGGAATGGAACTGCGTGCTTCGGGCATCCTGTCCAAGATACTTGAATCCCTCGGAGCCACTCCGGTCTCCATGCCCATGTCCGCGACCCCCGAAGCCCTGCAGAAGGGTGTGGTCAAGGGACTGTTCTCCTCCTTTGAAGTGCTGAAGGATCTCAACTTTGCTGAAATCTGCCGTTACGAGACGGTTACCAATTCTGCCGTTTATCCTTTCGCCATCATCATGAACATGAATTCATGGAATGCCCTTCCTGATGATGTGAAGAAGATCTTCAACGATCTCGGACGGGAACAGGCTGAATGGACCGGTCAGTACATGGACCAGCATGTTAAGGATTCTCTGGACTGGTCCAAGGAGAAGTACGGTATTGAGCTGGTCACTCTGTCCGATGCCGATATGAAAATCGTCAGGGAAAAGACCATGCCTCTTATCGAGGACTGGAAAGAGAAAGCCACTGCAGCCGGAATTGACGGTGCTGCAGTTCTTACCGATGTCGAGGCAGCCCGTCAGAAATACGAGGCCCAGTAACCTGCTTTTAAATTACGAACCAGATCTCCCCGTCTTTTCCGGCGGGGAGATTTTCCATTAAAAATGATAAATTTTCTTGAAAAGACAGCCATCTGGATTTGCCGGATTCTTGCCGGAGTGGCCGGTACCGCGTTGACGGTGATGATCGTGCTGGCCTGCGCCAACATGGTTTCCCGGGCCGTATATATCCCGGTCAAAGGCACTTTTGAGCTGATGGGCTATCTTGGTGCAGTCACGGCCGGGTTTTCCCTTGGTTTCTCGCAGTTGCACCGCAGCCACATTGCGGTGGGGCTGCTCTTTCGCAGATTCCCGGTTCCGGTACAGCGGTTGCTTGATGTTGTTTCCGGTGCGGCTTCATGTGTTTTTTTTGTTTTTTGCGCCAACGAAACCACCAAATGGGGGATGTTTCTCCTTGATCTTGGAGAAGTGTCCGAAACCCTTGGTGTACCATTCTATCCGTTTGTTTTTGCGGTTGCCTTCGGCTGTGTAGCCATGGCCTTCGTCCTGTTGCTGGACATTGTTAGAACCATTCGCGGACAGGAACCGCTTAAGCCCGCGTAAGGCGGATCAATATTCATCATGGAACCGATCACAATAGGTATCGTGGGCATTCTCTGCCTGCTGCTGGTTATTCTTCTTCTGCGGATTCCCGTTGGTTTTGCCATGGGGGTCATCGGCTTTATCGGGTTTGCAAAGGTTCTGAACCTCAAGGCTGCCTACGGAATGCTGGGTACTGAGGTTTGGAACGTTTTTTCTTCATACGGACTTACAGTCATCCCCCTGTTCATTCTCATGGGGCAGATCTGTTTTTACTCAGGTGTGAACGAGCGGCTTTATAAGTCGGCTTATGCCTGGATGGGACATATCAGGGGAGGTATCGCCATGGCCACGGTCATGGCCTGCGCCGGTTTTGCTGCCATCTGCGGTTCCAACACCGCTACTGCGGCAACCATGTCTACGGTGGCCCTGCCGGAAATGAAGAAGTTCCGTTACAATCCGATTCTCAGCACCGGCTCTGTTGCTGCCGGCGCTACCCTCGGGGTGGTCATCCCTCCCAGTGTTGTGCTGATCATCATTGGATTGCAGACCGGAGAATCAATCGGTAGGCTGTTCATGGGTGGTGTCATTCCGGGAATTCTGCTCTGCGGGCTGTTCCTGCTTACTGTATACGTAATGTGCCTGCGTCATCCGGAATGGGGACCGGCCGGTCCGGAGGTCTCGTTCAGGGAGAAGCTGGCTTCTCTGCCCGGTTCTATTGAAATGGTAGTGCTTTTCATTCTGGTCATGGGCGGACTTTTTGCCGGGTGGTTTACTCCCACCGAGGCCGGTGCAGCCGGTGCAGCCTTTGCGCTGCTCATCAGTCTGGTTTCGCGAAAGATGACTTTCAGGAAGTTTTCCGCGGCTGTTGTCGATACTCTGAAAGTTTCGTGCATGATCATGATGGTTATGCTGGGTGCGGTAATTTTCGGCAGATTTCTTGCCGTGACCCGTATTCCTTTTGAGGCGGCCAACTTTGTTGCCGGACTGCCCATTCCGCCCACGGTCATCATTCTGCTGATCTGTGTCATCTACATCATCGGCGGTATGGTTATGGATGCGCTGGCTCTGCTGCTTATAACCATTCCCATCTTTTTCCCCATTGTTATTGCCATGGGCTATGATCCGGTCTGGTTCGGTGTGCTTATCACCATTGTTACCACCCTTGGTGCCATTACCCCTCCTGTGGGCGTTACCACCTTTATTGTGGCCTCAATGGCGGAGGACGTTTCCATTGACCGTGTCTTTGTCGGGGTCAGCTATTTCATGATCGCTTATGCTGTTCTTGTTGCATTGATGCTTCTGGTCCCGGCAACGGTTACATTTCTGCCTGGACTGGTGTAGTTCGCGTACGCCTCTGGCAGCCCTGCGGGGGGCCTTAACCCATTCTTGAAAAAAGGGTTTGTTCCACTGTCGCCATCTCTAGGACTCGCGGGAAGACCTCTCTCCTAAGAGCTGGTGCATGAATCCCAAAAACTTTTAGTAAGGCTTCGCCGTCGTCTAATGCCAGTTGAATATGTCACTGTTACCGGAGCCGAGTCCGGTCAGAAACTTGTCCGCTTTCTCGAACGAAGGCTGGGCAGTGATGTGCCGCGCTCAGCGATCATGCGCTGGATTCGTAAAGGCAATGTGCGTGTCGATAAGGGCCGTTGCAAGCCTTTTGATCTGGTTGAGGAAGGGCAGGTGGTAAGGATTCCCCCGCACGGTGAGCAGGATGAGACAGCAGTCAGGCTGCCCCCGTTGCCGATTCTGTTTGAGGATTCGGACTACATTGCGGTATTCAAGCCTGCCGGTCTTGCAACTCAAGGTGGAACCGGTCATACGGACAGTGTTGTTGACCGCCTGAAATCCATGTTTGCGGATTCGCCATACAAGCCTGCTCCGGCCCACCGGCTTGATCGCGATACTTCCGGTGTGCTGCTGGCGGGAAAATCTCATCAGGGCCAGAAGAACTTATCCGATTTCTTTGCCGGCCATGGCGAAGGCGGCAAGCTCTACCTTGTGCAGGTTCAGGGCAAGTGGCCCCATGCCGGATGGATCGAGTTGCGTGACCTTATGGAGAAATCCGGCCCCAGAGGCCGGGAGATTGTGCACGTAGGGGCAGGAAGGGAAGCAGGCTCTTCGGTATGTCCTGTTGAGTCCGGCGAAGCTGTTTCGACGCTTGTCGTCAGATTGCATACAGGGCGTACCCACCAGATCAGGGTTCAACTGTCGTCCCGGGGCTTTCCTGTGGCTGGGGATGTGAAATACGGCGGTAATGCAGGAGTAATGCGCTTGCACTGCTGGCGTATCGTTACCCCGTGGTTCTCGGCAGAGTGTCTGCCTGAGTGGATGAAGGCACTGCCTGACTCTTTTGATCAAACGTGTGACCTGGGTTGATACATCCGGTCAGGTTATATTCTTCCTGTTCTGAGACGGTTGAGCTGTGAGGCCCAGCCGTCTTTTTTTGTTGTAATTAGTTGTGATCTGTCGCTTAGATCTCACAAAACAGACAATAGTTATTGACAAACGATAAATTGTTGCCGTAAGTCATGAATGAATGAATGAATGAATGAATGAACTTTGAATACGTCAATAGAGAGGGTTTGTTTATATGGATAAAATAAAAAAGATGAGCACGGTCTTGAAATATGTGTTCTGGCTGCTGCTGATTCTGATTCCCCTGACCGAAAGTCTGGGCTGGATTCTGTTTGACGGTTTTGATGGGTGGGCAGTGCCGGACGTGTTGTTTTCGCTTGAAGGTGAGAATTTCCCTCTGGAGTTGAGCATGACCTCCAGACTGCTGGGTATGCTTGCCACGTCCCCATGCGTACTGTTGGATATGTTCTGCGTGTGGCAGATGATGCGGCTGTTCTCCCTCTACTCGCAGGGCCGGATTTTTACCGGAGAGAATTCCTCCTGCTACCGCCGGGCCGCCTGGGCTCTGCTGGGCAGTGAGATTCTTTATCCGCTCGTGCAGGCCGGGGCGAGTCTCGCGGTCAGCATGGACAACCCTGTAGGAGAGCGGTTCGTTTCTATCGGTTTTAATGACGCCAATCTGGGGTCGATTGTTGTGGCCTGTGTAGTTCTGGCTGTCTCATGGGTAATGGATGAAGGCCGAAAGCTTCAGGAAGATGCAGAGCTTACAATTTAGGGGGAGCCGTGGCGATATTTATTAATCTCGATGTCATGCTGGCGATTCGTAAGGTGTCATCAAAGGAGCTGGCGGAGGCCGTAGGAATCACTCCGCAGAACCTTTCCGTGCTCAAGACCGGCAAGGCCAAGGCCATACGCTTCAGCACTCTTGATGCCATATGCCGTTTTCTGGATTGTCAGCCCGGTGATATTCTGGAGTT
Organism: Maridesulfovibrio sp. FT414; assembly: GCF_050916235.1. GTDB lineage: Bacteria > Desulfobacterota > Desulfovibrionia > Desulfovibrionales > Desulfovibrionaceae > Maridesulfovibrio. The sequence continues at coordinate 1,429,827 of NZ_CP104854.1, read as the reverse complement.
CAGGGCTGATGACAGTGACATGACAGATGTTTAAGGACTCCCCTTATTGAGGCCGGGTTATGGTTGTCCCGGTCCAGGGCAGGACCGGCCTCCCCCGGTTCTGCCTATTTTTTTACTCCAACGGAGGAGATGGACATATGTCCGAATCGAAAAACAGCACGCATTTAATCAATGCAGATTCTTTGAGAGATAAGAGGTTCTCAGGCTGGAAGAGGCTGGCTCTGTGGCTGGGCGCAGCAGTTGTTCTCGTATCTGCTTTGTGGCTCTTTGATGAAGAAGAAACCGTTGTGGAATACAAGACCCACATTGTGCGTCCGGGAAACTTTACCATCAATGTCGCGGCCAGCGGAACTCTTCAGCCCAGAACCACCGTTAAAGTCGGATGTGAGATTTCGGGGGTACTTGAGACGATAAACAAGGATTATAATGACATAGTCCGCAAGGGGGAGGTTATCGCCAGGCTCAAGAGTGACGAGCTTGAAGCCAAGGCCATGCAGCTCAAGGCTGCCGTGGAGGCTTCGGAAGCACGTATCCTGAGGGCTGATGCTGTCCTTGTAGAAAAACGAAACGAATATAGAAGGATGATGAGTCTGCGGGATAAGAAGGCTGTTTCCCAGAAGGACGCAGACAGTGCAGCTGTTGCCATGAACATTGCCGTCGCCGAGCTGGCTGTTGCCAGAGCGGAGGTCAGGCAGGCTAAGGCAAACTTAAGTGAGGCCGAAACCAACTTGAGGAAGGCGGATATTGTTTCTCCCATAGACGGTCTGGTGCTGACCAGACATGTTGAGCGTGGTCAGACTGTTTCAACAAACCTGCAGACTCCGGACCTTTTCTCCATTGCTGCCGGGCTGCAGCAGATGCGTCTTGAGCTCAATATCGATGAAGCCGATGTAGGGCGGGTCACTCATGGGCAGTGTGCCGTTTTTACAGTGGATGCATATCTCGGACGAAATTTCACAGGCGTACTGGAAAAGTTGCGCTTTGCTCCGCAAAGGGTTCAGGGAGTAGTTACCTATGTTGGTGTGTTCGCTGTTGAGAATGAAGATCTTGCCTTGCGTCCGGGTATGACTGCATCGGCCAGAATTGAGATTGCGGCGGTTCGGGACAGTCTCGTGGTGCCTAACAGCGCCCTGCGTTTCCGTCCAGAAGATAAAGGATATGCCGAGTCCGAAAATGCTGCAGTCGGCAGCGTCTGGGTTATGCGCGGAGGAAAGCCTGAACTTGCTGAAATTACAAAAGGTGGAACCAACGGACGCTTCACCGAAGTTGTCGGGGGAGGACTTACCAGCGGTGATGAGGTTGTCCTCTCAAGGGTTCAGCCCGAACCCGACAGCAGCTTTGTCTTAAGCTTTTAACAATGGCGGCAAGATGATCGAACTCAGAGGGATAAGCAGGGTTATGACACCGGGGGCGCGCAGGTCCGGGCTTTGGACGGAGTGGACATGTTCATCGAGCAGGGTGAATTTGTCGCCGTCATGGGTACTTCCGGATCAGGCAAGTCAACTACGATGAATATTCTTGGGTGCCTGGATGATCCTACCACGGGCAGTTACCTTTTTCACGGGCTGGAAGTGACTGATTTGAAACGCAATGAGAAAGCTCGTCTGCGCAGGCGTTATCTGGGCTTTGTCTTTCAGGGGTTCAACCTGCTCAGTAGGACCACTGCGGTGGAGAATGTTGAGCTGCCGCTGATTTATCGCGGGCTGGACAGGAAGCAGAGGCGTAAGATGGCATATGCTGCGTTGGACAAAGTCGGTCTTTCCGACCGTGCACTTCATACCACCACCGAGATGTCCGGTGGGCAGCAGCAGCGGGTCGCCATTGCCCGGGCCATTGTATCAAGCCCGCTTCTGCTGCTGGCCGACGAACCTACCGGAAACCTTGATTCAACCCGCAGTACTGAAATTATGGAGCTGTTAACCCATCTTCAAAGAGAGCAGGGAATAACCGTCGTCATGGTAACCCATGAGCCTGAAATGGCTCTCTGGGCTTCGCGGACAATCGAGTTTCGGGATGGGCGGATAATTCAGGAGAGTTGCTGATGTTCCTGCAGGCGGTGTCGCTTTCATTTCGGGCTCTGTGGCGCAACAAATTGCGGTCATGTCTTACTGTGCTCGGTATAGTCATTGGTGTAAGTTCCGTGATTGCTGTGGTTGTTCTCGGTCAGGGAGCCAGCCGGAAACTTACGGGCGAAGTCTCAAGTCTTGGCAGCAATATGATTATCCTGACTCCTGAGGAAGAGGATGGAGTTGGCTTTGCTGGCGAAACAACCAACATAGTCCCGTTCAAGAATGCGGATGTGGAGACTTTGAAACGCGAGTTTCCTGATTGCGCCGGGGTAGCCCCGGTCTCAGAAGCCGCTGTTGTAGCTGTTTTCGGAAGCGAGAACAGCAGAACTGCTGTTACCGGGACGGAGAGCAGCTACTTTTCAATACGGAAATGGGACGTAAGTGCTGGGCGCGTGTTTTCGGCTCAGGAGGAACGATGCGGCAAACCGGTCTGCGTTATCGGCGAGAAACTTGCCAGAACTCTTTTCAAGTCCGGTGATCCGATCGGAGCTTCTTTAAGGGTCGACCGTTTTGCTTATACAGTGGTCGGGGTGCTAAAATCCAAGGGCGGTTCAATGGTTGGCAAGGAACAGGATGATGTCATTCTGGTGCCTATGAAAGTTTTCCAGCGCAGAATTTCCGGTAAGAAGGACGTGGATATAATTTTGATAGGATGTGCTACTGGGCAGGATTCCGGCAGCGTGAAGCAACTGGTCCGGGAAGTTATGAGGGAGCGCAGGCCTGTTCCACCGGGGCAGTCAAACAGCTTCACCATCGAGGATATGAAGGAAATTCTGCGTACCATCAAAAAGCAGACAAGCATTTTCACCGCATTCATAAGTGCCATTGCCGCCATAAGTCTGCTTGTCGGCGGTATAGGTATCATGAATATCATGCTGGTCTCCGTCACCGAACGAACCAGAGAGATAGGCATCCGCATGGCTGTTGGGGCACAGGAAGGCGATATTCTAAGCCAGTTTCTTGTTGAGGCGGTCGTGCTTTCTCTTTTCGGCGGGTTAACCGGGTTGCTGCTTGGCCTTGGTATTCCGTTTTTTGTTACCCGTTACATGAGCCTTCCATTTGTGGTTGATCTGCGGGTTGTTGCAGCAAGTGTTCTTTTTTCCGGTCTGGTAGGTGTTGTCTTCGGTTATTTTCCTGCTCGTCGCGCCGCCCGTATGAATCCGATTGATGCCTTGAGACATGAATGATCAGCCAGCTGTCCGTTCATAGAATAGCATGAAGAAAAAGCCCCGCAGTCCTGAGACAGCGGGGCTTTTTATAGTTTGAACTGAAGCCGTGATTTTATTCTTTGGCTTTTTTCTTGGGCGGCTTTACTTTGCCTGTCTGCTCCATCATTTCGCGTTTTGCGGAAGGAGCACGGTGTACAGGTTTCATGTAAAGGCTGCCGGTGGGGCAGTGGTCCACGCAGATGGAACAGTATACACAGGCGAAAGGATCGCAGGTCCAGGTGCCGGTGCCGCTGTCTTTATCCTTGGTGACGGTGATGCACTGTGAAGGGCATTTCATCTCGCATTTTTTGCAGAAGATGCACTCGTCGATGTTGTTGAACAGTTCACCTCTGTAGCGTTCAAAGGGCTCACGCTTTTCAATTGGGTACATGCGTGTGGAGCTCTTGGACAGGAGGTTCTTGAGAACAGTGGGAGTCATGTTAAGCATGTCTCGGCCTCCTAGCGTTCCGTGCAGCTGATGCACGGGTCGATTGACAGAATGATAACCGGAACATCAGCAAGTTCACATTTCGGAAGCATTGCCAGAAGCGGCGGAATGTTCGCGAATGTTGGTGTTCTGATGCGGACCCTGTCAAGGAACTTCTTGCCGCTGCCCTTGATGTAGTAGAGACATTCTCCACGGGGCTGTTCGACTCGGGTAATTATTTCGCCTTCAGGGTTGCCCTTTACCGGGGCTGCGAGATCACCTTGCGGAAGTCCTGCAATGGCCTGTCTTACCAGGTCTGCAGACTGCAGGGTTTCGCGGAAACGGACGGTGGAACGTGCGTAGCAGTCGCCGTCGGGTTCGGTAATGGGTTCGAAGTCGATTTTGTCAAATGCTGCGTACTTGAGCAGACGCATGTCGGAAGCAACGCCGCTGCCGCGCAGGGTGGGCCCTGCTGCTCCGAGGTCGTAAGCCTGTTCTTTGGTAAGAACGCCCACGCCCTTGGTGCGTGCGCACACGGTGTAGTCATTGAGAATGGTGTTCTGGATTTCCTTGATTTCCTTTTCACAGGCATCAACCTCGGAAAGAATCCAGGAGCACATTTCAGGAGTGAGATCCTGGCGAACACCACCAACGATGTTGATGGAAGTGATTACGCGGCTTCCTGTGGTTGCTTCGTTGAGGTCCATGATGCGCTCACGGATGCGCCAGAACTGCATGAACAGGGCTTCGAAGCCGAAGGCATCGGCAAAGAGACCCAGCCAGAGCAGGTGGCTGTGCATGCGGTGCAGTTCAGACCAGATGGTGCGGAGGTATTTTGCTCTTTCGGGAACTTCGATTCCCATGATTCCCTCAATGCCCTGACAGTAGCACATGGAGTGGATGTTGGAGCAGATGCCGCATACACGCTCAACAATCTGGATCATCTGGTGATAATCGCGGATCTCGGCGAGTTTTTCCAATCCTCTGTGAACATATCCGAGAGCGGGAATGGCCTCCTGTACGATCTCGTCTTCCACGACAAGCTTCACATGCAGCGGCTCCGGAAGAACCGGATGCTGCGGACCGAAAGGTATGATGGTACGTGCCATAATTTACCCTATAGTTGTTATCGTCTTGGTTTTCATCCGGGAAGACGAGTTATTTTTTCGGGGTCATCGCCTTTGTGTTGTTACACATGGGGATGATGGTTACTTCATCGTCAAGATACAGCTTGCGGCCGAAGTCGAGAACCAGACCTTCGAAGGAAAGTCCGAACTGGTCCTGAAGTTCGTTTTCGATGAGCAGAGCTGCAAAGTACACACTGCTGACGCTGGGGACAGGCTTGTCCATATCCGCGGTCAGACGCAGGTTGGTGAGCACTTCATTCTTGTCGAAGTGGTAGATTATATCCACTTTCCCTTCACCTATGTCGGTGCAGGAGAAAGTGACGAGACGCTGCCCGTCGCTTTTCATTTTGGATACTTCGCCGACCAGGCCTTCCAGAGTTATTGCTTTCTGATTTTCAATCACGTTGTTACCCCTCGTAATGTTTAGCCTTTGAGGCTTTCAAACTTGGCAAGGGCAGTGACCACGCCGTCGATGATAGCTTCGGGCTTGGCAGGGCAGCCGGGTACGTAGACGTCCACGGGGATGACCTTGTCCACGCCGCCGAGTACGTTATAGCACTCACGGAAAACACCGCCGGAAAGACCGCATGCGCCGATGGCGATTACGCCTTTGGGGTCGGGCATCTGATCGTATATATTGCGCAGTACTTTTGCGTTCCGGTGGTTCACGGTTCCGGTTACCAGCAGCACGTCTGCATGTTTGGGGTTACCCACGTTGACAACGCCGAAACGTTCAACGTCGTACAGCGGTGTCAGGCATGCCAGAACTTCGATATCGCAGCCGTTACAGCTTCCGCAGTCAAAGTGCATGATCCACGGAGATTTGGCGCGTGAATTTTCAATGAATTTCTTGAACATAAGCTTAACCTGCGTACAGCCAGATGAGGTTGACGAAAGACATGGCCAGACCGATGCTCCATACGTATTTCAGCATCCAGCGCCAGGTCATGCGCGCCATAGTGTTGTCAATGATCAGCTCTGCAAAGTAGGTGGAAACGAGCAGGAGTACGCAACCTACAAGGCTGGTGTGCCAGAAAAGGGCACACACGCCGAGAATGAAGATGGTCTCATACCAGTGGGCGATCTCAACGAGGCCGAGGTAAGGACCGGAGAACTCGGTCAGAACACCTTTGACCAGCTCCTGGTGCCCGTGGTGGGAGGTGGAGAAGTCAAAGGGTGATTTTCTCAGTTTAATGGTCAGGGCATAACCCAGAACTACAAACATGAGCGGAAGCTGAATCAGCAGGGGCTGACCGTAGTTGAGGATTTCATCGATTCTGAAGCTGCCGGTAACCATGAAGATGGAGGCGAAAACCAGAATGATGAGAGGTTCGTAGGTAAGAACCTGAATAAGCTCACGCTGAGCACCGACCTGGCTGTAAGGGGAAGGAGTGGAAAGACCACCCATAACCAGGAATACAGCACCGATTGCCTGAACAAAGAAGATCAGGAGCAGGTCGGACTGAGCAAAGAGCAGAGCAACGGACAGGGCTGCGGCGATGAGGTAAACCCATGCGCAGAAAACCTGCCAGAAGTTGTTGATAACTTTTTCCTTACCGAACAGTTTGGCCACATCGTAGAAGGGCTGCATGATCGGAGGACCGAAGCGGGACTGCAGGCGCGCGGTTATGCGTCTGTCTAGACCGGCAATGAATCCGCCCAGAACAGGGGCGATGACGAGGCCGAGAATCATAAGAATTATGGTTTTCATTACAGAGCCCCTCCCAGCATGAGAACGATGAGAGCCAGAGCAGCGAAGTTGACCCACAGGGTGAGCTTTTCTTCACCGAAGAACTCTTTCATGTAGTAGTTGCTGGCCTTGAGTTCGACGTGTCCGTTCATGGGACCGATGAAGGACTGAACTCCGGTTTCAGGTACGTTGGCACCACACATGTAAGTCTGGGAAGACTTGTTGCTGGCAGCTTTTTTGGTCTCAATCCAGGAGTAGATGAATGCAGCAGCCAGAACGATGAAGAGCGGGTAAACTGCAAACACACCCATGGGTGAGCTGAACACACCGGCGGTGATCTCGAAGGTCTTGCCGATCAGCGGCTCAAGGAGCTTGCTGTAGATGACCGGGGAGAACAGAGACAGACCAACGGCAATACAGGCAAGAGCGGTAAGGGTGAATCTGGTCAGCACGCTCTGGGATTCGGGTACAACCTTGTCGCGCAGAGGAGCGGTGAGCAGAATACCTGCCCAGCGTGCCCAGAAGACCAGGGACACCGCACTGCCCAGTGCGAGCATGGTGATAACGAACATGTCACCGGATGCGGACTCAATGGCCATCCACTTGCCGAGCAGTACGCCGAACGGGGGCAGCAGCATGGTCAGAACGCCGACGATGGTGATGATCGCGGTGCGGGGCATCTTAAGGTAGAGGCCGTGCATATCTTCAAGGTCGCGGCTGCCGATGCCGTGTTCGATTGTGCCGACGCACAGGAAGAGCAGAGCCTTGGAAGCTGCGTGGAAGATGATCAGGATGATGGCTGCAGTGATGGACCATGAAGTGTTGAGACCGGCACAGCAGATGATCAGACCGAGGTTACTGATTGTAGAGTAAGCAAGAATCTTCTTGCCGTTGCTCTGGCTGACCGCAATGGCGGCGCAGGCCAGGAAGGTGAAGGCGCCGCAGAGTGCAATGCCCTGGCTGAGGAAGGTTCCTGCGTAGGCAGGAGAGAGTCTCAGCACGATGTATACGCCTGCTTTAACCATGGTGGCGGAGTGAAGCAGTGCGGAAACAGGAGTGGGAGCAACCATTGCGCCGAGCAGCCAGCTCTGGAAGGGAACCTGTGCTGCCTTGGTGAAACCGGCAAGAACAATCAGGCCGAGGGGAGCGAGCATTGCTCCGCCCATGGAGCCGGACTGGATGATGACCTGCAGGTCAAGAGAACCGGTTTCTGCGTAGGCCCAGATAATTCCGAAGACGAAAACCATACCGCCGAGTGCGTTCATCCACAGGGCGCGGGTGGCGTTCTTGACTGCGATAGCTGTCTGATCATGCCCGATGAGCATGAAGGAACAGAAGGTAGTCACTTCGAAGAAGAAGTAGAGCCAGAGAATGTTGTTGGAAAGTACCAGCCCGTTCATTGCTCCGAGGAACAGAACGAGGAAGAAAAAGAACTGCGGCTGGCGTGATTTCACCAGATGCAGGTGCTCTTCGTGTTCTTTCATGTAAGGGATCGCGAAGAAGCAGATCAGCGAACCGATTACAGAAATTACCGCAACCATGATCAGGGAGAGGCTGTCCGCAAAGAAAGCGGGAGTCTCAACTGCATGGTCGAGGATGAACAGTTCAAAAACTGCCAGCGGGATGATCTGAAGCAATACAAATACTTTGATCAGCTGGTTTTTGAGTTTGAATGCAAAATAGAGCATTACGAAAAGCAGGGCAAAATCCGCCAGGGTAACGAGAGAATCCCAGCTGATTCCTACTACGGTACCTGGAGAATAGGTAAATGATCCCTGCCCGAGAAGGGCAAAGGATGCAGCGGCAAGACATACTCCTGTTGCAAGTACGATCAGGGATCTGATCGAGCTTACACGCAGGAAGTAGCAGCCGATGGCAGCCACCAAGGGCAACAAGATGGCTATAACGAGCATCATGGGCAACATACGGACCTCACTGTAACGCGATGTTGTGCCAGATTTAGAAAAACATACCTCAGCCGTGTTAACTTTTTTGAAATCGTGCAACGCTTGAAAATGTTTCACTAATTTCAATGTAAGCGTAGAAATTTGTCTTCAAAAAATGAAGAAAAGTCAATAGCTATTTGAGATTATGTGCGTTGATGGACTTATAGATTATCCTGATGAAGGGCTGTTGTTATGTGAAAAATGTAACCAGCACGTTTGGTGTTAGTGAGGAAAGCTATTGTTAATCACGTTTTTTCAAGATAAAAAACTATTGTTATGATCAGTATGAGTAATGGACCGTTGCGAATCGCAGCCGTAATGTTTGTGCTGCTTATACTCCCGCTTGCTGGTGGATGCGGAAAAAGTCCTGTTGCCCTGCATTATACAGGTTACAACGAACAGTTGCCGGCAAGTGGATCGCGTATTGCTCACGCAGTTGTCCAGAGTGCCCGGGCGCAGATCGGAAAGCCGTATAAATGGGGCGGAGCCTCTCCCTCCGAGGGATTCGATTGTTCCGGGCTTGTCTGGTGGGCCTACCATCGGCATGGGGTGAAACTGCCAAGGGTTTCATGGCAGCAGGCTGAAGCCGGACGCCCAGTCCATCTGAGCCGCATCTCAGCGGGCGACATAGTTTTTTTCAGAATTCCCGGTCAGGATAAGAGTCTGCATACCGGTATTTATTCCGGGGAAGGGTCTTTTTTCATCCATAGCCCCAAGAGCGGGCATGTGGTGAGGGAAGAGTCCATGGATAAAGCATACTGGCGCAAATATTATATCGGGGCACGAAGGGTGCTTTGAAAGTGAAGGCAATAAAAAAAGGGAGCTTCTTAGTGAAACTCCCTTTTTTACTTGTGCGAGATCAGTAAAATTTACTGGACTGTGCTGCAGGTGGGGGGCTGAATGTGGGACCCGCCCTGGGCATTGTTCAGTCGCTGTACATAGTTGATGACTTCATCCTGGGTGCGCCAGCCTTCGTAGAGCTCTTTCCAGTCGTCGAAAGTCATAACTTCGGATTCAAGGTAGGACTCGTGTCCCTTGATCCAGAGGTTGAACATGTACATTCCCAGCTTGAAATCTTTGGAGTCGAACACCTTGGGCACGATTTTGTCGGTGTATTTTGTTCCGTCGAAACGGGCGCCGATGAAGGAGCAGACAGTATTCATGGATTTCTGCTGGTCGATTTCCTCGTTGTTGAGCATGTCCACGAGGCCTTTGAAATTGGGGTAGTCCTTTTCGATCTTTTCACAGACTTCTTCAGGTACTTTGACCATGAGCTTATTGTCTTCTTCGAAGATGAAATAGAATCTGATCCAATGGTCGAACATGAATACTTCGGATATATCTTCGACAGCTCTTGTAAACGCTTTGTTTGCTTGGGGCTTTTTCATGATTTCTCCTCACAGGCTTTTGGCCGTGGCCGGATTGTACCGCCGTCGGCAGGAAGATATTTATATGGGCATGTTAAGGAGTGCCGTCAAGGGGGAATTTTAAGCAAATTTTGAAAATGTTTTTCATTTTAGATAGTTAAATTGTGAAAAAAATATTTATCTTGAATTGCCGCTAGTTAAAAAGTGTTTGCTTATCCCCTTTACAATCAGGTATGGTTTGGGGTAATGACATCTGCTTTGCAGCATATAATCGTGCAGCAAGTACGAAAAATCATATCAGGAGGTCCTCCAAATGGGTAGGCACAAAAAGATTGAAAGACAGAAAGAACTTCAGCGTAAACGCCATCGCAGAGCCAAAAGAGTAAAGGCTCGTATCGCAGAAGCCAAGGCTGCTGCAGCCAGCTAAGTTTTTTTGCTGTACCGTTTCGGCCTTCGTGCAGTGAGCTTTCTTGCTGCTTTCATAGCGGAGCTGATTCGGAACAGATCCCTCATATTTCAGGGACAGGTGTCGCCAGCCTCTTTGTTTGAAGAGGCGTGGCGTGCCTTTTTTATTGGAGGGTTTTATGCCGATTTATGAATACCAATGTCATGAATGTCAGCAGATTTTTGAAGAATGGCAGACAACCTTTGAGGACAAGGAGCTGGAATGCCCTGTATGCGGTGGTAAGGCCACCAAGGTTCTTTCCAACTCTTCTTTTGTTCTGAAAGGCGGAGGCTGGTATTCTTCCGGATACTGTAAAACCGATTCTGCTGCAGGAAAAACCGGAAACTCAAGCCCGGCGGGCAGTGGTTCCGGATCTTCCGACTCTGCGAGTTCCACCTCGAAGAGTTCCGACAGTGCAGCCAGCTAGCTGCTTAAAGAACAGACGGCCCGGTGCATCCCGGGCCGTCTGTTTTTTTTGCTGTTCATTGCCTCCAATTGCCCTGAGTCTTGTCCCGGGCCAGACTTTGTAATATGCTGGCCTCCGTTATGCTCCATCAGAATTTTCATTATAAAAACAATTAACCGGAATTGGTAAAATGATTGAAAGATATACCCGTCCCGCCATGGGTGAACTGTGGACTCTGGAAAACCGTTTCAGAGTTTGGCTTGAGGTTGAAATAGCTATCTGTGAAGCCTGGCACAGGCTGGGCCGTATTCCTGCTGAGGATATGCAGATTATTCGTGAGAAGGCTGACTTTGAGCTGGACCGTATCCTTGAAATCGAAGAGAAGACCAAGCACGATGTGATTGCCTTCCTTACTGCCGTGGAAGAGAAGGTCGGACCTTCCTCCCGTTTCATCCATCTCGGCTGCACCTCTTCCGATATTGTTGATACAGCAAACGGCGTGCTGCTCAGCCGTGCCGGCAAGATGATCCTGCAGGATCTTGATGAGTTTCTGGAAACCATCAAGGAAATGGCTAACACCCATAAGGGTCGCATGTGCATGGGGCGCACCCATGGAATCCATGCAGAGCCCACCAGCTTCGGCCTGAAGATGGCAGGTTTTTATGCTGAATTCTCCCGTCATCGCGAACGCCTTGTCCATGCGGTTGACGGCGTAAGCGTCGGCAAGATTTCCGGCGCTGTCGGAACCTACGCCATGCTTGACCCGGAAGTTGAAAAGATCACCTGCGAACTGCTGGAACTCAATGTGGACCCCATTTCCACCCAGATCATCCAGCGTGACCGTCACGCAGCTTTCTTCACCGCGCTGGGTCTTCTCGGCGGCGGAATCGAGCGCCTCGGCGTAGAGCTGCGTCATCTGCAGCGCACTGAAGTTCTCGAAGTTGAGGAAGGATTCAGCAAGGGTCAGAAAGGCTCTTCTGCCATGCCCCACAAGAAGAACCCCATTTCCGCAGAAAACCTCTCCGGACTTTCCAGACTGCTGCGCACCAACGGCCTCGTCTCCATGGAGAACATGCCTCTCTGGCACGAGCGCGACATCAGCCACTCTTCTGTTGAACGCGTGATCATGCCGGACTCCACCATCCTGGCTGACTATATTCTGAGCCGCATGAACGGCGTTCTCAGCCGCCTCAAGGTCAACGGCGATAACATGGATCGAAACCTCATGGGTTCCTACGGTCTTTTTTACTCCCAGCGTGTGCTGCTGGCTCTTGTCGATACCGGCATGGAAAGACAGAAGGCATACGAAATGGTGCAGAAAGTTGCTATGCATTGTTGGGAAAACAAAGTGTCCTTCCCGGATGAAGTCCGTAAGGACGCCGATATCTCAGCCCGCCTTGATGTATCCGCATTGGATGAGGCCTTCGATCTTGGTTACTATACCAGATATGAGGACATGATCTTCAGGCGTGTTTTCGGTGAATAGTTCTGATTTTTTTGTTTTTAGCTAGTAATTACGCTCGGTTCGGCTATTATGGCCGGGCCGGGCGTTCTGTTTTGCAGGATGCTTATTTTCGTGTTAGTGTCGCCGAAATTATTGTTCCGGGCGAATTTATTGCGGGTATAGTTGGGCGGTGCAGTTCTTTTCTGTTTTTTTGTGCCGAAGAAATGTATTTCCAGCTCGCATGATTGATATAGGGGTCACATTTAGCCACAGTCTTAGCAGATGTTTTTAATATCGTCGTTTTGTATTTTTGAGCGATGGAGTTTCGGTCTCGGTATGATGCAGTTTTTGAGATTGTTTCTGGCGGTGTTCTTCCTTGTTGCCGGGTTGTCCTCCCTGTGTTTTGCGCAGGGCTGGCAGCCGGTGCTTGAATCGACAGCTCTGTTGCCTGAGTTTATGGTGGCTGTGGATAAGGGCTCCCAGAAATTGCATATGCTTGTGCATCAGAGTCCGCTCCATGCTGAAGTCTCCTTTTCCTGCGCCACCGGTCAGGCGTCTGGCGACAAGGTTTCCGAAGGGGATCTGAAAACTCCGGAAGGGGTTTATTTTACCACCGGTAAAAGAACCGGGCTGACGGATTTCGAGCTCTACGGAACCATGGCCTTTCCTCTTGATTTTCCCAATCCTGTCGACCGCATAAAGGGTAAGACCGGCTACGGGATATGGATACACGGTCGTGGCAAGAAGCTGCTGCCCAGAGATACCAAGGGCTGCGTTGCTCTGGTAAATGAAGACATCAGTGTTCTTGATTCCCGAGTTAAGCCGGGGACACCCGTGGTTATCGGGGAGACCCTGTCCTGGAGCGGTGCTTCAGGACAACAGCCGGCGGAATCTGAAGAACTGGAGAAACTGGTCCGCAAGTGGGCCGCCGACTGGGAGAACAGGGATAATGCTTTTTTTGATGCGTATTCCCCGGAGCTCTTTACTAAGTCTGACGACAGCTCCTTCAAGAATTTCCGTAAGCGTAAGAAACGTATTTTTTCTTCCACTGACTGGATTGATATTGAACTGTACAATATAAAGGCTCTTCCCGGGCCCGATTACTGGGTGACCTGGTTTGACCAGTATTATCGAAGCGGCAGGCTGTCTTCGTCCACGTCCAAACGTCTGTACTGGCAGAAGATCGATGGAAAATGGAAAATTGTCGGGCGTGAGTACGGACCGGCCATATCCTCTCTCAAGGGGCGTTATCTGGATAGTAAGCGTCCGGAGGTGAAGGCTTTCCTTGAAAGGTGGCGTAGCGAGTGGCTGGCCGCTGATCTTGCCGAGTATATTTCCTTTTATGATTCCATGGCGAGTCAGGGCCGAAGACGCGGAGTCAGCGCTATCGGTGAAAGCAAGAAGCGTATCTGGGAAAACCGCAAGCCTGCGACACTTGAGTTCGGCAGTTTCGAGCTGGCAGAACATCCTCTGGGGTTGGAGGTAGGGTTCCTCCAGAACTATTCTGATGTCTCAGGGTACAGCGACAAGGGGTTTAAGAAACTGGTCATACGTCCTCAGGGGGACAGCTGGCTGATCGTTGACGAACAATGGAGAAAGCTCTGATGGGCACCAAGTACAATGTCCTTTTCATGCGTGATGATGACACGGTCAAACGTTACAGGCTCAGTCCGTTCTGGTTGAGGATGCTTTTCTGGTTTGTTGTTCTGCTTGCCGCTTGTGCAGGAAGCGGTGCCTGGGCAGGGTACACTTTCTGGACCCAGAATGTGCATTTGAAGCAGGAGAAGATGGACCTTCAGAAACGTCTCAGCGATGCTTCCGTTCAATTGGAGCGTCTTGAAAACGTAAACAAGATCCTTGATTCCTACGACCCTAACGATATTCAGTCCATGCTGGCTGCCGTACCTGTCGAGGAAAAAAAGGTTGAAGCCGGAGAACCTGGCGTGGATCTCAAAAAGCTGCTGGCTTTCAAGAACCTGATGCGGGCCGGGGTAGAGAATGTAAAGCTCCGGAAAACCGGGCGGTCCATGACCCTGAGCTTTGACCTCAATAATCTTCAGACTTCTACAGCTTTGAGCGGCGAAGCTTTTGTTGAGCTGATTGAAAACAGTGGAAGGGGTCTCGCGATCAAGAGCAATCCCGAGGATATGGAATTCCATATTCAGCGATTCAAGGTGGTCAGGACCAGGTTTTCTCTTCCGGCAGGGCTTGAGCCGGAGGAGCTCTACGGTATCCGCCTGTTTATATCTACCAAGCAGGATGAGTTGATCTTCAGTGAAGTCTATCCTTTGTCGCGCATTCTTAATTAGCTTCATAGTTTTAAGCCTCAGCAGTCCGGCAACGGCTCAGCAGGCGCGTAGCTATACTTTTTTTCAGGGAACGCAATATCCGTTGCGGGTGACCTGGGTCTTCGGCGACGAACCGGGACCGACCATAATGGTCCAGGGCGGAATTCAGGGCGACGAGCTGTCCGGGTTCTTTACCGCGCAACTGCTGACCAGATGTACTCTGCGCAAGGGTAACCTGATCATTGTCCCCCGGGCAAACGAGCCGTCCATCCTGCGTCGGGCCCGCCAGATCAATGTGGATCTCAACCGCAGGTTCGATAAGGAATACAACAGCTTCTATGAGGACCGTCTGGCCAGAGCCATTCGTTTCCTTATCGGAAGGGCCGACGGTTTCATCCATCTGCACGAGGGTAGCGGTTTTTACAGTCCCAAGTACGTAAACAATCTGCGAAATCCCAATCGTTACGGCCAGTCGCTCATCATTGATGCAGCTGTTTACAAGGATCTCCATCTGGCAGGCATGTGCCAGCGGGCCATTGACCGCCTTAACGGGGATATTGCCAACAAATCCTACTGGTTCAATCTTTTCAATACAGATACCTTCGACAGGGCCACCCATTATCCGGAGATGCTCAAATCCCTCACCTGCTACGCGCTGGTGGAGAGGGGAATTCCGGCCATGGCTGTGGAGGTCAGCAAGGACATCATGGATCTTGAATGGAAGGTCCGGCAGCAGCTGCGGGCTACCCACTACCTGCTGGAAGAGTTCGGTCTTGTTCTTGATATTCCTGAATTTTCATTTCCAGAGTCCGGAACTCCTTCCGGGCTTGAAATTTCCGTTAACGGACGTCCCCTGAACGGGCGCAGTGTGGATCTTGTCCGCGGCGCACCGGTCCTGACCTCCGGGGCCGGCAAGGCTGTTACCGATTCCGCTCTGGAACCCGCTCTTGCTGTTTTCGCCAGTGACCGCCCTAATCTCAACCTCCTTACTGCCCCGCGAATGGCCCTTTCTACTTTCCCGGCTCTTGAAGTGAGCCTTGACGGAAGCAGAATGGCTACCGCCAAAGTGCGCTGGCAGGGATCAAAAAACGATCTCCCCGAGCCAAGCGGCCCTGTATTTCTGTGCTGGTTGAATGGACAGCCGTGTTTTGTAAATGAGAACGACACGCTCATGGCTGTGGAAGGGGATCAGTTGATTCTGGAAGGCGTTCTGGGCAGTTCAATTGAAGAAATTTTGAATCTGAAAGGATTCGTAGCCTCTGTCGTCTCCAACAGCGGTCAGGATGTCGGGCACGAAATTATTGCCGATCCGTCTAATTTCATGGATAAGTATAGGGAGGAAGGCGCTGATGGACTCTCCCGCTACAGGATTGTACGCGAGACTCCCGGAAAACGGCGTGCCGAGTTCTTTCTTGCGATCATTCCGCGCAGGGTAAAGGCAGTAGAGCTTGTTTCCGAGCATGGAGAAACCCGGCTGCTGAACTGGAAAGACGGCGGGGTTCATGAATTGGCCTCCTCTTCCTACAGGCTGGAGGATGTCTGGAGTAACGGCGATCTAAGCAAGGTACAGCCGTTCATTGATAATATCCCGGTTTCGTGGGGGGAACAGTTCCGACTGGAACCTGAGCAGGAGCTGCTGCTTACTCTGCGCCATTCCACCACATTTGACCGAATCGGAAGCGTTACCATCCGGGGCAGAAACTACCTGCAGACGTCCATGAATTGAGAATTGAACCGGAGTGCTGGAGTCCCAAAGGAGTTTGATCATGGAACCGGAATTCGATACCTGTTTTGTAAATCTGCCCCTGCGGTATATTTATACCACTCCGGAGTATCTTGATTTTTTTATCGAGAACAGGATACAGCCCGAACTGGGACTGGACTGCATGGGGGACGAATGCCTGAGTATGGACTGGCTTATTCTCATCAGGGACAGACTTGATGAAGCAGGGTTGAAATGTACTGTCCATCTTCCTTTTCTTGATCTGAAACCGGCGAGCCTCAACCCGGCTATCCGCATGGCCTCAATCGACACCCTGTGTGCAGCATTCGAGGTGGCAAAGTTTTTTTCACCCCAGCGGATGGTTCTGCATCCTTCATTCACATCCTGGCTCGAAAAGCCTCTTTTCGAGCGCTCCTATGCCAATTGCCTTGAAGGGATAAGACGGTTGAGCAATTCATGGCCTGAGCATCCGCCCCTTTGCCTTGAAAATACCTATGAATACGATCCGGCACCGCTGGTGCGGCTGGTCGCAGATCTCGGACGGGACAATATCGGTATCTGTTTTGACTTAGGGCACTGGTATTCTTTTGCCAAGGGAGCAGAGAATGGTGATTTTGATCTCTGGTTCGATTCGTTCGCTCCATACATCAGGCACATGCATCTGCATGACAATCATGGCGGCAAGGACGAGCACCTTGCCATAGGGCAGGGCTCAATGAATTGGGATCATATTGTGTCGCGAATCAGTGAGCTCGACCCGCTCCCGACCATTACCCTGGAGCCTCATAACAAAGACGATTTCGAGATAAGCTACGAGTTCTTCAGAACAAGGGTCGCGCCGCGCATTTTCGGGTGATCAGGTCAAGTGACGCCGTGAATGTCCCGATATAAACTGGAAGGCGAGGAATATAGCCCAACTGCCTTATCGTGTAACAATTTTTAGCATGTAAAAAGAGAATCCCCCACGCAACCCTGCCGGATTACGTGGGGGATTCTCTTTTTACTTCCGCCGAGAGCCGGTTTTCTGCTCCAGTCGTCCCGGTCATCCTGCTCAGAAGGAGTCAAGCTTATTAAAAGTCAGACGGCTTAATGGACAGGGAAATACGTTTCCTTTCCTGATCCACTTCCATAACCTTTACTTTCACGGGCTGGCCCGGATGGACGACTTCCGCCGGGTCACGGATGAACCTGTCTGCAAGGCGGCTGACATGGACCAGTCCGTCCTGATGCACTCCCACATCAACAAAGGCTCCAAATGCAGTCACGTTGGTGACGATTCCGTTCAGGATCATACCCTGTCTGAGGTCGCGCACTTCCTTGACCGAATCGTCAAAGCTGACTGTTTCAAACTCCCGGCGCGGATCGCGTCCCGGTTTTTCAAGTTCCTTCATGATGTCTTCAAGAGTGGGAAGCCCGAGGTCTTCAGAAACATATTTTTCAATCTTTATCTCCCGGCGCAGATCAGACGATGAAATCAGGTCGGCGACAGAGGCTTTGAGGTCTTTGGCCATGCTGGTGACGGTCTTGTACCGCTCCGGATGAACCGCAGTGGAATCCAGCGGGTTCTTTGCACCGCGGATACGCAGGAATCCGGCGCACTGTTCGTATACCTTCGGGCCGAGGCGGGGGACTTTGAGCAGGTCCTTTCGTTCGGCAAAGGGTCCGTTTTCGTCCCGGTAACTGATGATGTTTTTCGCCAGAACCGGCCCAAGGCCGGATACATACTGCAGCAATCTGGCACTGGCTGTATTCAGTTCAACACCGACCATGTTTACGCAGGATTCTACCACCCGGCCTAGACTCTCAGCCAATCCTTTCTGGTCAACATCGTGCTGGTACTGCCCGACACCGATGGATTTGGGATCTATCTTGACCAGCTCCGCAAGAGGGTCCATCAGCCTGCGGCCAATGGAAACCGCGCCACGCACGGTAATGTCGTGGTCAGGGAATTCCTCGCGGGCTATCTCGGAGGCAGAATATACCGACGCCCCGGACTCGTTGACCATGATCACGTTTATCGAGTTATCCAGTCCCAGTTCCTTGATGAATTGTTCCGTTTCACGTCCGGCAGTTCCGTTGCCTATGGCAATGGCTTCAATGCGGTGCTTTTCCACCAGCTGTCGCACCTTTTGGGCGGCCTCCGCTTTTTTGCCTTCGGATGTAACCGGGTAGATGGTGTCGTTGACAAGCAGGGTTCCCTGTTCATCAAGGCAGACCAGTTTGGCCCCGGTCCTGAAACCGGGATCAAGGGCCATGATCCGCTTGCCCCCAAGTGGCGGAGAAAGGAGTATTTCACGCAGGTTGGAGGCGAAAACACGTATGGCTTCGGATTCGGCCTTTTCAAGAAGAACTCCACGGAGCTCCGTTTCCATCTGGGGAGCCAGAAGTCTTTTGTAGCTGTCTGTTGCAGCTTTCTCCACTTCCTCGGAAGCAGGGGAACCGGACCGGACCAGCTTGCGGTGCAGGATATCAATGCCTTCCTCCTCATCCGGGCGGATGGAGACCTTGAGGAATTTGTCCCGCTCACCCCTGAACAAAGCAAGGATTCTGTGTCCGGCGGCTCTTCCGGCAGGTTCGCGCCAATCGAACCAATCACGGAACTTGGCTGCTTTTTCCTTGTTCTCGTCGGCAAGTGCAGCCTTGGTCGCCTTGGATTCAATCACGGCCTTTCTTTCAAACAGAGAGCGTACCGCCTCACGTGAGGCAGTGTTTTCTGAAATTTTTTCGGCGATTATATCCCGTGCCCCGGCCAGTGCATCCTCAATGGATTCTACGCCTTTGTCCTTGTCTACGAACTGGACGGCTTCCTTAACTGGGTCGCACTTCTGGGCAAAAATCCGGTAGGCCAGCGGCTCAAGACCCTTCTGCACAGCAGCCTGTCCACGGGTTTTTCGTTTTGGTTTGTAGGGCAGGTA
Organism: Maridesulfovibrio sp. FT414; assembly: GCF_050916235.1. Classification (GTDB taxonomy): domain Bacteria; phylum Desulfobacterota; class Desulfovibrionia; order Desulfovibrionales; family Desulfovibrionaceae; genus Maridesulfovibrio. The sequence continues at coordinate 1,410,772 of NZ_CP104854.1, read as the reverse complement.
AAGGTCTTCCAGCTCACGCATGGTTGCTGCAGCATCTATCTTCACCCTGAGCCCTTCATCCAGTTTGCCCTGTTCCTCAATAGACTTGATGATAGTCTCTCTGCGTTTGTCCAATTCCTTGAGTTTCTCGTATAGGTCGCTGACAGCGGAAACCTTGACTTCGTCGAGGCTGCCGGTTGCTTCCTTCCGATAACGGGAAATAAACGGAATGGTGGCTCCTTCATCAAGCAGGGATACCACGGCTTTTACATTTTTCAGGGGGATATTGAGTTCGTTGGATATACGGTAGTGATTGTCGGAATTCATATTGTGTGGGATGTGTTTGAAATTAAAATCCGGCCTTCAGGATCGAAGACCGGATATATCGTTTGCCATTGCTAGGCCAAAATTAATTACTCTACATCGGATTCTTCGGTTTTGAGCTCGTCGTCGGAAAGACTCCAGAAAGGAGTTCCGTCTTTGGTCAGCCTGAACTTGTACTTGCGTTCTTCACCTGCCTTGAGCTTGGCGCACATGTATTCGTAACGGCCGTCAATTTCGACCAGTACCCCGTACACCTTTACCGGCATACCGGAACGCAGATCCTTTATGCGCGGCTCCACGAAGTCCTTGGGGCCGAGGTGGACCAGCACTTTCTCGCCGTCTTCCTTGTCTTCAACAAGAATGGCGATGCCTTCGGTCATGCCTTCAATGGGTACGATCCTCTTGATGTCCAGAAGGGTTCCCTTGAATACGTCTCGGTCGGTGTTGTCGTACAGCTTGTCGTATTTGCTGCCTTTTTCCCATCCGAACACATTCATTCCCGCAGCAAAGACTGCTGATACATACAGGATTGCAAGGCAGGACAGGACAGCCGAAAACATAAATATTCTTTTCCTCACGGACAGACTCCTTGAATCAATTTTCATCATTTAAATTATGTAATCACTTCTGGCTGGAAAGCCATTTATTAAAACCCCGCAGGGTTACACGCTTTATATCGCCATAGGCCTGTTTACGCAGAAAATTGGTTCCTATGAACTCCACGGTCACATCTTCTGACTTAAGGTCGACCAGAAACAGACGTATCGAATCCGCATTGAAGTTCATTGAATCCTCATCGGTGGCAGCGGAATTATCGGCTGAGATGTCATAAAGCAGCGCCAGATCAGCCCCAATGCTGCTCACTGCGCCACGGACCTTCTCAACATCGGGAACATATTTGCCATATTTCTGGCGAACCCAGAGCCCTTCAGTCGAAATATCCTGCAGAAGCTCAACTCCTCCGCCGTTGACCGGATAGGCTGACCACGCAAAATCGAAAGCTCCGGACTGCCTGCATGCATCACGCAGGGCCTGAGTCATCTCCCAGCGATACTTGAAATCAAAAGTCATGGTCGTTGTATGCCACGGCATCAGGACAACCCTGTAAACACGTCCTCCTGTATCAAAGGGCGTGCTGTAGTGCTCGGCTTTTGCACAGGCCGCGAGGATCGGCAGAATTATCAGGAAAAAAAGGATTTTTTTCATCAGGGTTCCTCTTCTGGTTCTTATGGTCGCTATATTATAATGGAGAGGAACATAAGTCCACAGGCGTCTCAAAGGGCTTGGCGTAAAGTTCTTTTGTCGTTACCATGCCCCAGTTTTTCAAACCGGAGGAATCAATGGCCGATAAAAAGAAACCACAGAAACTTTCCCGCAGAGGATTCCTGTTCGGCGGGTTCAGAGACAAGAATGACCGCGAGCAGCCCCAGAGTGCAGCCAAGCCGATAGCCGCCAAGGAAATCAACCTCGACACCCTGGCGCAGGCAAATGTTGCATACGAGAATAAACGCTATGATGAGGCCTCTGAAAAATACAAGGAATTCATAAAGACGGAACCTCAGAACCCTGATGCCAGAAAACGTCTGGGGCACTGCCTGTATAAAACCGGAAAATATGTTCAGGCCAAGGTTGAGTTTGAACGGGCTATCCGCATACTCGGCAAGGATAATTTTTCATACCTGTATCTGGGTCTGCTGCTGTGTAGGGCGGGTGCGGGCAAAAAGGCGGTTCCGGTCTGGAAACTGTATTTCGACCCGGAAAACATCACCCTGCAGCGGGAAATCAACCTTCAGATAGCCATGATCGAATCTGACCCGGAAGCGTCATTTGAAGATGCAGCCGACATGATCGAAAAGATTATTGAAGAAACCGCACAGGTACAGGGGTAACCCGAACATTTTACCAGGGTTTGCTCCTTTGGTCGCCGAAGGCATTAAAAGCTGATTTTACCCAAAATAAAGTCCCGTAATGAGTTCATTACGGGACTTTATTTTTGTCTTTAATGCCGGTTAACCGGTCTCTATCCGATCATTTTTTGTGGAAGATAGAACACTATTTCCGGGAAAATGGTTACGAAAATAACCATTAGAACCATGATCAGGAAGAAGGGGAAAGTTGCTTTAAGGATGTCTTTGACATCGTCATTGGTAATGTACTGGATGACAAAGATTGAGAATCCTACCGGCGGCGTGACCTGTGACAGCTCCACCATGAAGACCACAAAGATACCGAACCAGAGCGGATCGAATCCCGCGGCGGTGACGATGGGGAGCACGATGGGCAGCGTCATTACCACGATGGATATGCCGTCGAGAATCATGCCCAGCAACACGTACATGATTCCAAGTACGAAGATGAGCATGTACGGAGAGAGGTTCAGGGTGGCAATGAACTTGGACAAGGCGGTGGCGATTCCGAGGAAACCGACAACCTGAGCGAGAAATGCCGCACCGGATATGATGAAGCAGATCATGCCGCTGGTCTTTACCGCTGAGAGCAGGGACTCCTTGAAGTTCTCTAGGGTCAGGTTCTTGAACCACCATGCGATTGCCAGAGCACCAAGCACACCGATGACCGCAGCCTCGGTGGGGGTGGTCAGTCCGGCATAAATGCCGCCCAGAACAAGGGTGATCAGCAGCAGAACCGGGAAAAGGTCCTTGAGGGACTCCATGCGTTGGGCCATGGTGAACTCTTCCTTGTCCTGAGGCACAAGTGTGGGATTAAGTGTACAGCATATGATGATGTACAGGGAATATACACCCGCAAGAGTCAGTCCGGGGATGATTCCGGCAATGAACAGCTGACCGATGGAGGTATCCGAAAGGATACCGTAAATGATCATGATCAGGCTGGGCGGGATAAGAAATCCGAGGGTACCGGAGCCGGCAAGGGAACCGATGGAGAGGCTCTTGTGGTACCCCCGGTTGGAGAGCTCGTTGTAGGTGATTTTTCCTACGGTGGCGGTGGTTGCCGCACTGGACCCGGACACGGCTGCAAAAAGAGAGCAGGCCACCACGTTGATGTGGTAGAGGCGTCCCGGAATATTGGACAGCCACGGTACCAGCCCGTTCAGAAGCCTTGTCGAAATAGAGGTGCGGTAGAGAATTTCCCCCATAAGAATGAACAGGGGGAGAGCTGAAAGCGGCCACGAATTCAGCGTATTCCAGATGGAGTTGGCCATTAGGTCGCCGATCTTGTCCCATATGGAGATGGTCGGCGGCAAGTTCATCTTGCAGAACAGCATGCCGCATATGGCCGCAGCATAAAGCGAAAATCCTATCCAGAGTCCGGACAGCAGAAACAGCACCATCGCTCCGACAAGGACGACGGCAAGCAGCAACGGATCACTTATCATCAAGGGCTCTCCTGGCAATAAAGGCAATTAGCTGAATCAGCAGCAGTCCCATTCCCAGAGGGATGGCAAGCTGCGGAATCCACAGGGGAGTCTCCGCAATTGTATCCGCTGTCATTTCAAGATCCCATGTCTCGTAAACCATGGATATTGTGTACTTGAGGGCAAAAGAAGTAATTGCGATACCGATAACGCCGGAAACAATGTCGGCAATACGTCTGCCCTGCTCGGAAAAGTGCGAGGTCAGCAGGTTGATCCTGATCAGCCCGTCCTCTTTCATGGTATAGGCCAGCCCGGTCAGGATCAGGAATACAAGGGCGTATCCCCCGTATTCACTGGAGACAAGGGTGGATGTGTTCAGCACGGCGCGCAGGAAGATTTCGAGAACCACAAGGGCCACGATAAAAAGCATCCCGGCTGCTGAAAGAAAGGCCCCTCCAACGGAGAGGCCTTCGATTATCCTGATAAAAGTACGCATTTCAGACTACTTTTTGTAAGCGTTGATGGCTGCCTTGAAGCCTTTTTTGGCATTTTTCATGGTGTTTTCAAGCATAAGCTTGGCATCGCTGGAAAGCATGTCGGCAACTTCCTTGGTGGGCTCGGAGATGATGATTCCGTTGTCTGCCAAAGCCTTGAGGGATTCATCGTTGCTTTTGCTGGACTGTTTCCACTGGTAGACTTCGATTTCGGCGGCGGCCTTCAGTACGGCCTTCTGCTGTTCGGGATTCATGGCATCCCAGTAATCCTGGTTGATAACCATCATGTTGAGAGGGAATGCGTAGTTGATTTTGGTGAAATACTTGAGGGTTTCCCAGAATTTTCCGTCTTTACCGGATACTGCGGAAGTCAGCACGGAATCAGCAAGGCCGGTCTGCAGTGCGGAGTAAAGTTCACCCCAGGGCAGGGACATGGGGCTTGCACCAACTGCACGAAGCAGTTCCGCACCGTTTTTGTCGTAGGTTCTGGTCTTCAGGCCTTCAAGGTCAGCTGCGGTGTTGATGGGCTTCTGGGTGAAAAGTCCACTCGGAGGCCAGGGGGCGGCATAAAGAAGTTTCTGGTTCCACCTGCGGCATGCCTTTTCGTATTCGGGCTTGGCTACGTCGTAGAGTTTCTTTGCCTCAGCATAGTTGTTTGCGATCAAAGGCATGGAGCTTACACCGAAAACTTCATCGGAACCGGCAACACCACTCATGAGAATGTCGGACATGGGCAGGGTGCCGTCTTTTACGGTTTTAAGCAGCTCGGGACCTTTGAAACCTAGGCTTCCGCCGGGATGGACGGTGATCTGGACTGAACCGGAGGTATATTCAGCTACTTTGTCGGCAAAAAGTTGAGCACCCTGAGAGTGGAAGTTTGTGGCACCGTAAATGGCGTTGCAGTCCATCTTGAGCTCAGCGGCCTGTGCGGAAAGAGCAAAAGACATAACCAAAAGCAGAGCAATAACGAACCTTTTTAACATGAGTTTGCCTCCGTAATTTTTGTGTGACCTGATAAATAATACTTCCAGATTTCGCGCCTGTTATTTTTCTGTTAATCGATAAAAAGTCTTTACTAAAAATGAAATAATCAATCGTTTTTATCCAAACAACTTCACGAAAGATTATTCGTTTTTAGGTAAGTATTCACCGAATCAATGGCAGTTATACACGCAAATTAACAAAAATAAAATCTTTTAATTATAGACAAATTTGGGTACTCTCTGCGCGAATGGAGGATTTTACACTCTATAAAAATTGATACTTATTTTAAATATACTAATCATCTGGGCGTGTTGTAGCGGAGGAATAAAGTGCTGATTATAGGTGTTGATACTGGCGGAACATTCACGGATTTTATATATAAGGATGGGGATAACTGGGGCGTGCACAAGCGTCTTTCAACTCCTCATGATCCTTCTGAGGCAGTAATTAAGGGCATTAAACACATAGCCGGCGACAGAGATGTTCAGGTTGTGCATGGCTCAACAGTTGCCACCAACGCGATTCTTGAACGCAAAGGGGTAAAAACCGCCCTCATCTCCAACGATGGTTTTGAAGACATCATCCAGATCGGAAGGCAGAACCGTTCGGAGCTTTACAATCTCTCTTTTTGTAAAAAACCGCACATCGTTCCGCCTGAATTGCGTTTCGGAATTACGGGAAGAATCGATCATGAAGGGAATGAAATTGAGCCTTTTTCGGAAGAAAAAGTCCAGAATATTTTAGCAAAAATTAAAGATTCAGGAGTGGAATCCGTCGCACTCTGTCTGCTTTTTTCCTATCTAAACCCCGCGCACGAGAACAGAATGCGCGAACTTCTGGATGGAATCAGCGTTCCGGTTTCCGTTTCCCATGAGATCCTTGCCGAGTTCCGGGAGTTTGAACGTACCTCCACTACCGTTATCAACGCCTACGTTTCTCCGAAGATGACCCGCTACCTGACCAAACTGCAGGATACTCTCGGCGACAATCCGCTGCGGATCATGCAGAGCAACGGCGGTTCCATTTCCGCTGAAACCGCTATGAATGAATCCGTGCGGACCATTCTTTCCGGCCCGGCCGGAGGAGCAGTCGGTGCCCATGCAATAGGCCGGATGGCCGGGTATGACCGGCTCATTACCTTTGACATGGGCGGCACATCCTCCGATGTTGCATTAATTAATGAAGAGCTGCCCCTGACCCTTGAGTCCGCAATTGAGGATTATCCGGTCAAGGTTCCCATGATCGACATCCACACCGTAGGTGCCGGCGGAGGCTCCATTGCCCGGCTTGATGCCGGTGGTTCCCTCACCGTGGGTCCCGAAAGTGCCGGTGCCGACCCCGGACCTATCTGTTACGGCAAGGGTTCTGAAATCACCGTCACAGATGCCAACCTCTATCTGGGCAGACTTATTCCGGAACATTTCCTCGGCGGCGAAATGGCCCTTGAGACCGAAAAGCTGAACAGCACAATGGAAGCCATGGCCGCAAAGGCCGGCCTCAGCCCGGTTGAGCTTGCGGAAGGAATTCTCGACATCGCCAACACCAATATGGAGCGGGCCATCCGGGTCATCTCGGTCGAGCGCGGATTCGACCCCCGCGAATTCACCATGTTTTCCTTCGGCGGAGCCGGTGGGATGCACTGCGCATTCCTTGCAAAACTGCTCTCCATCCCCAGACTTTTCATCCCCAACAACCCCGGCATCCTTTCTGCCGTGGGCATGGTCATGGCAGATGTAATCAAGGACTACTCCCTGACCGTCATGCGCAACCAGCACAATTGCGGTGCCGAAGACCTTGAAGAGCTATTTGCGCCTCTCGAAGCGCAGGGGCGTGCCGATCTTGCCGGAGAAGGCTTTGCCGATGCGGACATCGTGGTAGAACGTTTTCTGGACATGCGCTATCAGGGCCAGTCCTTTGAAATCATCGTGCCCTTTAGCGGTGACTGGATCGAGGAATTCTCCAAACTGCACAAGCAGAACTACGGCTACCGCAACGACAACAAGACCGTTGAGATCGTGAACATCCGCTTGCGCACCAAGGGTATGCCCGTAAAGCCGGAAGTGCCTGAAGCTGGTGAGCTTGTTTCCGGGATGGATCCCGAGGCACTAATCGGGACAACGGAAACCGTTTTCGACTCCAAAAGAATGGAAACCCGCATCCTCAACCGCGACCTGCTGCGTCCCGGCAACAGGGTCGACGGACCGGCAATCATCATCGAGTACAGCTCAACCCTTGTCATTCCGCCTTTTGCCAAAGGCACTGTTGACGCTTACGGCAACCTTATTTTCGACATTGAGTAGTCAGGAGGTATTATATAATGAATGTGAATCCGATCCTCCTTGAGGTTTTCAAAAACAGGTTTGCCGCCATTTCGGAAGAAATGGGCGTAACCCTGACCAGAACCGCCTTTTCCCCGAACATCAAGGAAAGGCGCGACCTTTCCTGCGCAGTGTTCGACAGTAAAGGTGATATGATCGCACAGGCTGCGCATATTCCGGTGCATCTCGGTTCCATGCCCCTCTCCGTCAAGAGCGCAATCGAAATGAGCGATTTCTCCGAAGGTGACATGGTTATGCTCAATGACCCGTTCAAGGGCGGAACCCACCTGCCGGATATAACCCTCGTGGCCCCGGTATTCTGCGACGGCTCCGTTAAACCGGCCTTCTACGTTGCCAACCGCGCCCATCACTCCGATGTCGGCGGGATGGCAGCAGGCTCCATGCCGTTGTCCACCACCCTCTATCAGGAGGGCATAATTATCCCGCCGACCAAGATCGTTGCAGGGGGCGAGATTGTGCAGGGAGTCATGTCTCTCATCCTCAATAACGTGCGTACCCCGGTTGAACGTGAGGGAGACTTTGCAGCCCAGATCATGGCCAACATCACCGGCGTTACCAGACTCAAGGAACTCATTTCCAAATACGGACTTGAAAAAGTGGATTTCTATGCGGCCAGCCTCAATGATTACGCCGAGGCCATCACCCGCAAGACAATCGAATCCATACCCGACGGCATATGCAATTTCACCGACTACATGGACGGTGACGGCGTGGACTGCGAAAATGTGCCCATCTCCGTAACCATGGAAATAAAGGGCGACAGCGCGAAGCTTGATTTTACCGGTTCAGGCAATCAGGTCTCCGGCAGCGTAAACGCCGTGCGCTCCATCACCATGTCCGCAGTGCTTTACGTTTTCCGTTCACTGATCGAAGGCGATGTACCCACAAACGCCGGAATTCTGCGGCCCATCGAAATCCTGACCCGCAAGGGCTCCATCCTCGACGCAAACTTCCCGGCAGCGGTTGCAGGAGGGAACGTTGAAACCTCCCAGCGGGTGGTAGACGTGGTTCTCGGTGCTCTTGCAGCAGCCATTCCGCAACGCATTCCTGCCGCTAGTCAGGGAACCATGAACAACATGACCATCGGCGGCATGGATGAAAGGACCGGCAAACCTTTTGCCTACTACGAAACACTTGCCGGCGGCATGGGGGCATCCGCAACCTGCCGCGGTGAACACGCCACCCATTCGCACATGACCAACACCCTGAATACTCCGGTGGAAGCCCTTGAGTACAGTTATCCCTTCCGGGTCAAGACCTACTGTATCCGCAAGAATACCGGAGGAGCAGGCAGGGTTCCCGGCGGGGACGGCCTTGTCCGTGAAATAGAGCTGCTCTCCGACTGCGAAATAACCGTGCTTTCCGAACGTCGAGCCAATGCACCCTACGGGCTGCAGGGCGGAAGCCCCGGTACCCCGGGGCGTAACATCCTCATCCGCGATGGAAAGGAAATCGAAAAGCCGGGCAAATTCCATTCTCCGCTCAAAAAGGGCGACATAGTGCGCATGGAGACTCCCGGAGGTGGCGGCTGGGGAAGATAGATGCTTCCAGCGGCTGAATCTGGTCGAACTAACTGAAAGCGTATCAAATAAATCAAGCGGGCCGGCATTTCTGGATGATGTCGGCCCGCTTTTTTGGGGTATGTTCCAGCAGGGAACAAATTTTGAAGCATTATTATCCGGCCCGAGGTGGACGGATGAACATGCCGTGAAAACTACAGAAAGTAACGCACTGCGGCGACGAATCCCATTCCGGCCGCAACTGTCCCGAAGAAGTTGCGGCTGAATATGGCAACCGCGAATGTCGGTAGTGCAGCCCAGAAGTAGATATTGCCGAAACTGAGGTCTATGACTCCTTCCGGAGCCAGCAGCGACGGGGCAAGCAGGGCGGAAAGCACTGCGGTAGGCACGTAGGAGAGCCATTTTATGACGATGGGCGGCAGTTCGCGGGAACTGAGGGCCATGGCCGGAAGCATGCGCGGAATGTAGGTTACAGCCATCATGCCGAAGAGGGTGAAAAGTATTAATTTCTGGTCCATTTTACTGCTGCTCCGAGGGTTGCACCCAGAAGGGTGGCGATGATTACGTTCCACTGTCCGGCTCCGCCAAGTGCAAGGGTTGTGGAGAGAAGTCCGGTTGCAAGTCCTACAATGACATGGCTTTTGTCCTTGATCTGGAAAAGGAGCAGGGCGATGAACATGGCCGGGAGTGCATAGTCAAGGCCCATGGGTTTCACGTCGCTGATGAGGGTGCTGGAAAATATGCCCAGCACGGTCCCGCCAACCCATGCGGCATGTGCGATGGAGTTGATCAGGAAGGTCTCGCCCTTGTGCATTTCCCCGTTTGCGAATCTGGTGGAGTGGACCGCGAAGCTCTCGTCCGTGAGCTGAAAGGTGAACGCCGCAAGCTGCAGTTTGGTCCATTTTTTCAGGAACGGGGACAGGGCGGCGGACATCAGCAGATGGCGCAGGTTGACGATGAAGGTTGTAATAATCACCGACAGGGCGGAAGCACCGGAAGCAATCAGGCCTACGGCTATGAACTGTGCCGATCCTGCGAAGACAATCAGTGACATCAGCAGTGTGTTGTCGATGGAGATTCCGGACTTGCGGGCCAGAACCCCGTATGCGAAACCGACGGGCATATAGCCCAGCACAATAGGCAGGGCCTGTTTAAATGCCGACATCAGCACGCTGTTATCTTTCATTTTTGGGGAACTCATAACGGATTCCACGTTTACCTCCGGTGCTATGAAATATTCTTCAGGCTTTTTTGATCTGCTTGCCAGTCTACACAAAATCTGACATCAGTACAGATACAGTTTTTATAAAAATAAACCGTAACAGATGGTGTTAGTGAGGGAAAAATGAATCTGAGCAGTTCGGACAGCCAGTACCGCTATAAAAAGGTCGAGCAGGAGCTTTCTAAGCATATCGAGGCCGGAGATCTTGTGCCCGGAGACAAACTTCCTTCGCTTCGACAGATGAGTGAAACCCTGAGTGTTTCCATCTCCACGGTAAGCCATGCCTACGAAGAACTGGAAAAACGTGGGCTAATCGAATCACGGCCGCGGTCCGGGTATTATGTTCGCAGTGAATTCCGGGCCATTCCCACTCCTGAAATCAACATACCACGCAAAATAGAGCCGCATTCAGTAACCAAGAGCAAGCTTATCCAGACCGCCCTGCAGACCGTCGGTAACAAGGATCTGCTCCCTCTTGGGGTTGTCTGCCCAAGCAATGAGCTGCTGCCCACCCGGCAACTGGCCAAGATCATGAACAGCGTAATACGGGAGCATCCTCTGGAGACTGCCGGGTACGAAATGATTCCCGGTAATCTCGATCTGCGCAGGCAGATCGCCTTCAGGTCCGTGGATTGCGGTTCCAATGTCACGGCGGACGGGCTGGTCATTACCACCGGGGCGATGGAAGCCCTGTACATTTCATTGCGGACCCTTACCCGTCCCGGAGATCTGGTGCTCATCCAATCTCCTTCTTATTATTGTTTCCTGCAGCTGGTCGAAAATCTCGGCCTGCGGGCCATTGAGATACCTTCCTGCCCGAAGCGTGGAATAAACCCTGATCGCGTGGCTGAAATTACCCGTACTTTTGATATCAAGGCCTGTATTTTCGCCCCTAACTTCAACAACCCGGACGGAAGCATCACTTCAGACGACCGTAAACGCGAGATAGTTGAAATCCTTGCGGCCCGCAAAATTCCGTTGGTGGAGGACGATGTTTACGGGGAAATCTATTTCGGTGAGCACCGGCCCCGTACATTGAAGTCCTTCGACCGCGATGGCGGGGTACTGCTCTGCTCCTCGTTTTCCAAGACAATTGCCCCCGGATACCGCGTGGGCTGGCTTGCTCCGGGGCGCTATCTGGAAAAGGCTCTGGAGATAAAGGCGACCACCAACGTTTCCTGTGTAGCCCCGACCCAGATGGCGATTGCGCGCTATCTGCGTGAAACTCTTTATGACCGCCACCTGAAAAAGCTCCGTGTCGCCATGAAGGAACAGATGTGTAAAATGCGCACGGAAATAGGCTTATCCTTTCCAGAGGGAACCAAGGTCACCAATCCCAAGGGTGGGTCGGTGCTGTGGGTCGAGCTTCCTGAAGGGACTGACGGGGTCGCTCTCTTTTTCAAGGCTCGCGCCGAGGGTATCGGCATTGTACCCGGAATAGTCTTTTCTCCACAGGATGTTTTTTCAAACTACATCCGACTGTCCAGTGGCGCTCCATGGAGTGACGAAATTCAGGCTGGGGTTCGCCGTCTTGGTGAGCTGGCTGCCATGTAATTTACCGGGCTGTCCGGCTCCGGCGGCCAAGGCTGCGCTTTTGTGTATTCTGGTTCTCAGGCGGATTTACGGATGGACGATAGTAAAACACGACCGCAATATCTAGGATGATATTGCGGTCTTTGATTTTTATGTGCAGGGCTGCTAGGTGGAATTACTGTGGAACATGCCCTGGAGCCGGTTACTTCGTTAATTCCTATGAAAACGTGATATTTGGCGACTCCTCAGGAATTAACAATCTGAAACCAATTGGGATTCCAAAGGGCCGCGGGCCCTTTGGCCGCCGGAGGCGTACTTTGGTGCTCTCTGCGAACTAGAGATCCTCAAGATCCAGACGCGTGGTCAGTTCTACCAGCGTGCGTACGCCGAATCCTGTTCCGCCTGCTGATCCGGCCGGGGTTTTCTTTTTGCGCCAGGCCGGTCCGGCAATGTCCAGATGTGCCCAGGGAACGCTTTCGGGCACGAATTCCTTGAGGAATATACCGGCATGGATGGTTCCGCCTTCTCGCGAACCTACATTCTTGAGGTCGGCCACTTCGCTTTTCAGCTCTTCCTTGTACATATCCCACAGGGGCAGGGCCCAGAATCTTTCGCCTACGCTCATGCCTGATTCAATGACCAGATTGCGCATTTTAAGTGAGTTATCCATTACGGCAGCTACGTTCCATCCCAGTGCCACAACGCAGGCTCCGGTCAGGGTGGCGAGGTCGATTATGGCTGCGGGTTCATACTGGGCGGAGAAGGCAAGGGCGTCGCAGAGCAGCAGTCTGCCTTCGGCATCAGTATTTAGAATTTCAATTGTCTTACCGGAAAATGAGGTGACTACCTCTCCCGGACGGGTTGAGGCTGCATCCGGCATATTGTCCGCACAGGGCAGTATGCCCACGATGGGCAGGTCAGGTTTGATTTCTCCTACGGCCTGAAAGAATCCCAGGATTGCGGCAGCACCGGCCATGTCGCACTTCATGTCTTCGATGAATCCGGTCGGCTTGAGGGAAATTCCGCCGGTATCGAAGGTGACACCTTTACCGACCACTACCAGCGGCTTCTGGCCTTCACGGTCTTTGGGGCAGTACTCAAGGATGATCATGCGCGGTTCGTCCACGGAACCCCTGAAAACCGAAGCAAAGGCTCCCATTCCTTTGTCTATGATCTCCTTGCGCTTCATCTGCTTGAATTTAAATCCGTATTTCTTTGCCATCTTTCGGGCCTCTTCAGCCAGATAGACCGGATTGGCCACATTGGGAGGCAGGTTGACCAGATCACGGGTATAGGCAGTGCCCATACCTATGGCCTGCGCCCGGGCGATTGCTTCACTGAAATGCTCCGGCAGTTCTTCGGCAGAAAGGAAGCGCACACTTTCAGGCAGGCCGATTTTGTCGTCCTTTTTGCTTTTGAAAAGGTCGAATGAATAGAGACCACCCATGGCTGCGACGACGAAATGCTCATACCTGTCTTCAAGGATGATACCTTCGAATGCTGCCAGAGGCACTCCTACAGTGCGAAATCTGAGTTCCCGGCATTTCTGGAATGCAGCGGCTACGGCCTGTGAAAACTGTTCTACTCCGAATTCCTTCTCTGCCCCCAGACCAACAAGCAGGACCCGCTGTACGGATGATCCGGAGCCGTAAATTACGGTCGTGGTCCCGAGGTCTCCTTCGAAATCAGCCAGTGCAGGAGAACCGGACACCCAGTCGGCATCGGAGGCCATCCACACAGAAAAGCCGGGCAGGTATTCCTCTGAATCCTTGAAAGCGAAAAAGATTACTGCATCCGCGGACCATGCGGATGCAGGTTCGACAACAATATTGAATTCCATGTGATTCTCCATGAGTTGTTAACTGCAGCTCGTTGAAGAAGACGACAGTTCCAGTTCCAGTTGCAGGTCATAGAAAGCGGAAATTCCGCTTTTGTCTGTAAACTCTTTCAGACATGGCTCCGCTCAGTTTGAGCAGGAAACCGGCAGTTCTAATTGGGTGAAATCTGTTCCACGAAGGAAAAACTGCCTTCGGAGTATCGGATTATATCCACTGTTTTCATGGGGACACGGGTGCCTTCGGGATAGGAAATCTCCCCGGTAACACCTTTGAAACCGCTTGTTGCGGTCAGGGCCTCGCGCACTTTTTCAGGATCGGCACTGCCCGCTCGTTCAATGGCCTGTGCCAGCAGCATGACGGTGTCATACCCAAGGGCGGCAAATCCCGACTCAGGTTTTACTCCGAACATCTTTTCGTATTCCTCGACAAATTCCTGAACCACTGGGGCCGGGTTATCCAGCGCCACATGGGTGGCGAAGTAAATGTCGTGGGCGTATTCCGCAGGAATGTTCTTCAGTCCGGGAGTATCGAACCCGTCTCCGGACACGATCGGCTGATTGTTCCCGGCACTGCGTATCTGGGTGACGTAGCCCGGAACATCCGGCGGTATGGAGGAGAGGAACAGAACATCCGGGGTGGCATCCTTGCCGTTGGGCATGGGATATTCCTTTGTCCCGGTGTTATACCAGACCTCGTCGACAATTTTTCCGCCGTATTTACGGTAACGGCGTTTGAAGTATTTGGACAGTGTCTTGGTGAATTCCGTGGAAATGTCGGTTCCGACAAAACAGTTCTCGGAGTTGAGCCTGCGTTTTGCGAATTTGGCTACCGCACGGGCCTGCATGTTGTCGCCGAAAGCGGCCATGAAAAAGTATTTACCGTACATGTACGGCAGATTCTGCATGGTTGCTCCCGCCGTGATGAAAACAATGTTTTTAGCAGTTACCGCGGGGGCTGCAACCATCACGTAATCGGTGTCATTGAGGCCCACAACAGCTGTCATGTCGTCCTGTCCGGCCAGAATCTGCGATGCCATAAGGGTGGAATCCGTATTGGATCGGCAGTCGGAGATGACGAGGCTCACCTTTTTACCCAGCAGGCCTCCTTTGGAGTTGATGACTTCCTTGGCCAGTTCCATTCCGTGCAGTCCAGGCTGGTCAATGGCTGCCATGCCTCCGGTCAGATTGTAGAGCACTCCTACCTTAATGGATTTGGAGTCGGCAAGAGCGCCGGTAGAAAGCATAAGTACGAGTACGAAACTGAAAAATATACGGAGCCGCATAGTTCCTCCCATGGGTAAGCTGCAGACGGCATTAATTTTTATAATTGGGTCTGTTTATGAATATGAACGCAGAATAGCACTTTTTACGCTGTTAGAACAGGGGGACGTCTGCAGTTCTGTACCTAATCTTTTCCGGAATCCATGGCCAGCTTGGCCTGCTGTGCTTCCAGAAATTGTTGAAATTTATTGAGTTCCTCTTCGCGACGTTCCGGAATAAGCGGGAATTCAGATTCGGTCCGGTAGCGTTTGTCCGCCAGGGTGCGGTTTGCAGGTGCTTCGTTCATGGTGCCCTGCCAGCCCGAAGTATCCCGGACAAGTTGCCGGGGATAGCTTACCCCGATGAAGGCGCGGGTTACACGTGTGGCATCGCGCAGTTTACGCATGTCCAGAAATTCGGCTTTTGCACTGACCTCCCGGACCATCTTGTCCAGGCAGACCATTCTTTCCGGCATGGCGACGCGTTCAAAGACGGCTCCGTGGTTATTGAGGATCTGTCCTCTGTCCCCGGCTGTTGACGGGTCTATGTACAGGGCAGCGTAGAGCCCGGACGGGTCGTACACTGAGAGGTCACAAGAAAGATCAACCCCTATTCCGCAGGTCAGGCAGGTCACATCCCGGTGGCGCGGCAGGACATCGCGGCGCAGCCAGTTGTCCGAATTGGACGGATCGTTGATGGGCCGTTTGTTTTCCGGGGCAAATTCCCTGATCGGTGATTTTATGAGGGTGGCTGCGTACAGTTCGCTGGTTTCCATCCATGCGGCCATGCCCAGCACTCCCTTGAAATCCCTGCGGCGCCTGCGGGCCAGAAGAAACAGGCCCCGGTAAAGCCGGTCAAGGGTGGTGCCGCCTTCCTCGGTTGATTCAAACATGATGTATTCGTTGAATCCTCCGGCAAGGGTCAGGTTGAACGGTGTGCGGATGAGGACTGCACCGGTATCATTGCGCGGAACCAGAAAATCGGCAAGGTCATGGCCGTCGGTAGGCAGCCAGGCCATTGTTCCCCCGATGGTGATCATTGTTCCGAGCACCTTCATGTAGTCTTCAGGAATTTCCCCCAGCCCGCCGACCCCTATCGAATATTCGGTCTGTGAAAACCTTCTTGAAAAAATGCGAGTGCTATCAACGCGGGAATGAAAAATGTCGGCAACCGTGCCAATTACTCGTATTTCCGTAGGATTGTTTTCTCCCGGTACAAAGCGGAAATGTCCTATCGGTGAGTCCATCTGCTCCATTCTGTCCCAGTTTTCCAGTGCCTGGCGCTCCCAGTGAACCGATTGCAGAAAATCCGTGGCTTCGCTGCGTGAGTTGAAAACATTCAGGGAGCGGAGCATGCCTGCGGTTTCCAGCACATTGCGGCAGTACGGCTGCACTCCGCACAGGGCCAGAGATCCGTTGTTTTGTTTCAGCCGTTTCATGGTGCGGACGATGCTGCGAATTCCTGCGCTGGAAAGGTAACGTACTCCGCCCATGTCGAAGACCATGCACACAGGATTTTCATTGGAGAAGAGGTTGTCCAGAATCATGTCCAGCTCGCCGGAGCCGTACGCGTCTATCCTTTCTCCCAGCTCGACGACCACTGTATCGCCGTGTCTGCGTATCTTTATATCCATGAATGAACTCCTGTGCTTTTCACAAGAACTGATGTTTAAGGATTTCACGCAGAATAGGCATAACATCCGCCGGTTGTGAAGTTGCTTTCGGAAAAACTGTACTATTTTTTGGGGGTCTGGTAACTATGGGGCTAAGAGGAAACCCATGAAAAAAGTACTGCACAAGTTCATTCCGAACACTGCTACCGGTAACTTTATCAAGCAGGCGCTTGAGGACCGGAACATGAGCATGAAGGACGTTCTTCACGGCTACATGTATATCCGCTGGCCCAAGGCCTATATCGGAGCGGCTCTGGGCGAGAATAACCTTGCGCCGATAGCTGATTTCATTTCCAGCCTAATGGCTTCCCCTTCCGATCCTGAAAAACGTCGCAAGCTCAAGGAAGATTTTGCCGAGACCTACCACGGCAAGGTACTGCCTACGGATGAGGCTTCAAAACTTGTCAGAATTGACCGGTCTGTTTCCACCACCCTCCCGGAAACAGTCCTGCCTTTCAAGAAAGCGCGCGCTATCATCCTCAAGCACCCTGATCATATAGTCGTTCTTGAGTGTCCCTGCCGGGCTTCGCGGGAAAATCCCTGCAGTCCGATGGACGTCTGCCTGATTGTGGGTGATCCCTTTGCCTCTTTTGTGGAAAAGAACCATGCCGAAAAGTCCAGGCGTATTACCCCGGATGAGGCGGTTCGCATCCTAGAAGCCGAAAATGCCCGCGGGCATGTGCACCATGCGTTTTTCAAGGATGTCATGCTCGGGAGGTTCTATGCAATCTGCAACTGCTGTCCATGCTGCTGCGGAGCCATGGAAGCAATGCGAAACGGCATTCCCATGCTGGTTCCCTCAGGCTACATAGCCGTGGTGGACCCGCACAAATGCATCGGCTGCGGGCAGTGCATGGAATACTGTCCTTTCGGGGCCATGAAAGTACGTGACAAGCGTATGCGCATCGATCCTTCCAAGTGCATGGGCTGTGGGGTCTGTGTAAATAAATGCCGCAAGGATTCCCTGCGTCTCGCCCGCAACAGAAAGCATCCCGATCCGCTGCTTGTTGATGAGCTTTAGACTTTTTGCAGGATAGGTTTCATAAATAAAGCCCGCAACGTCATAAGATGTTGCGGGCTTGGTCTTTATTGTACGCTTTTCATGGGCTGTCAGCCCGCACATTGAATTAGACGAAAGACAGTTTGGCCTGAGCCGTGGCGAAGCCCGTTTGAAAAGTTTGGGATTCGCCCTTTTCAAAGGGGTTAAGCCGCCGAGGCATCCTCTGGTGAAATATTAGGCTTAAACGCTCTCCTCTGCGAAAATCCGGCTGATTTCAGCTGATGAACATCCGCTTCCGAGAAGCATCTGCAGAAGCAGGGTGGCCTTCAGTGCCGAGAGTCCGCCGGCGATGATGACCCCTTTCTGCTTCAGGTTTGCTGCACCGCCGGGATAGGCATAGATGGGCCAGACCCCGCCTTCAACGCAGCGGGTGCAGAGGACCACCGGGATTCCGGCTTCAATGCACTTTTCGACTCCGGGAACAATGCCGGGAGGGGTGTTGCCTGCCCCGAAACCTTCCAGAACAATTCCTCTGGCACCGGTTTCAAGGAGTTTTTCCAGCACGGTTGAATCCATGCCCGGATGGCAGCCGACGAGATGTACCCTGTCAGCAGCGGTTTTGACCGGGAAGGGCAGGCGCGGGCGTCGTCCGGGTTTGGCGCGGGTCAGAATTACCGATTCGCCGGCAATGAAACCGATGCGTCCGGTGTTCTGGCCGATGAAGGGGTCCACATTCAGGGAACTGGATTTAATGGCGTTACGGGCTGCAAAAAGCTTGTCGGCCATCTGGATGATTACATCGGTGCCCGGAGGCGGGGGCAACAGGCATACCCTTACCGCATCTACCAGATTTCGTATTCCGTCATATCCGGCCTCGTTGAAATAGCGCATGGCTC
Source organism: Maridesulfovibrio sp. FT414 (assembly GCF_050916235.1). Classification (GTDB taxonomy): domain Bacteria; phylum Desulfobacterota; class Desulfovibrionia; order Desulfovibrionales; family Desulfovibrionaceae; genus Maridesulfovibrio. The sequence continues at coordinate 1,392,378 of NZ_CP104854.1, read as the reverse complement.
CGGTAAGGATGACCGGTTTTGGCGACCGGACGGTAAGGTCAAGCACGTACGCTGTCTCGGCCATGAGGTCAGTTCCGTGGAGGATGACCGCTCCAAGAACCTGCTCTTCGGCCAGGTAACTCTCCACATCATGGGCAAGGTTGAGCATCTTGTCCGGCGACATGTGCGGGCTGGGAATATCGGACCAGAGCACCGGTCTGATCCTGATGTCATGCCCGTCCGGGGTAAGCTCATTGATCAGTTTAGTGAAATTGTCATCAGGAACCACGCCACCGGCTTCCTGATTCTCGCTCATACCGATGGTTCCGCCCGTGAAGATGAGGATAACCTCTCCTGAAATATTGTCTGAACCCATTGTTCTCTCCGAATTGTGTAAATATGGTGTAAGTCTGGTAACGCAGGAGACCGTGATTGGCAATAAGCCGGGTACAGTTGTGCAGGGTGCGTGCGAGGTTATTTTTTTTCTGTCCTTATGGATAGAATATGATAATGTTTGAGTATGCCTTTTTGCAACTTTTGACGAGGTATGCAGTCAGTGTCAGTATTTGCTAGAGATATTCTTCAGTCAGTCGAGTTCATGGCCCAGGACTACCCCGGGGTAGTAGTGGCGCTGGATGATGACAGACGGGTCGTGTTTGTTGGCGGCGATTGTGTCCGGGTGCTTTCCGGGCTGATCAGCCCCGGGGATTTTCTTGACTCGTGCGGAATAGATGACAGGGAGGGACTGGCCGGTTTTGTTGATGCAGTCGGCGGGTCCGAGTCTAATTATCCGGGCTACTATGAAAGCAGAATAGAAGGTAAAGGGGAGATTCTCTGGCACGGCAGCGGCCTTGAGTCCGGTTTTGTGGTGCTCAAGGGGCGACTTGTGGGCACGGGCGGATCCACTTTTTATGAACCTGAGAATGAACTGGATTCCTTGAGGGACAAGGAGCGGATCCTTTCCACCCTGCTGGGAAACCTGCCGGGCATGGTCTACAGATGCAGGAACGATGTGGACTGGACCATGGAATTCGTCAGTGCCGGATGCTTTGAACTGACCGGATACACGGCTTCCTCCCTTCTTGGTAACCGGGATGTCTCTTTTGCCGATTTGATTCTTCCGGAATATCGGGCCCATGTCTGGGAATGCGTGCAGGAGGCGGTTCAGGAACGTCAGCTCTATGAGGTGATATACAAGATTCTCACCGCATCCGGAGACACAAAATGGGTCTGGGAAAAAGGAACGGATGTACAGGAAGGTGGCGAGCTCATCGCGCTTGAAGGGTTTATTACCGACATTACGCCGCTTATGGAAACCGAGCAGGAACTGCACCAGAGCGAGGAACGGTTCAGGCTGATGGCGGAAAAGACCGGCCAGATGGTCTATGATGTGGATTTGGAAACAGGAAAGATCACCTGGTCCGGGGCTGTAAGGGATATTTCCGGCGCAGCCGAAAAAGAATTTCAGTCAGTAGATCTGAAGGGCTGGGAGGCGCATATCCATCCCGATGACCGGGCCAAGGTTATGGCTGATTTTGAGGCCAGTGTGAATCATGCGCAGCCGTTTGTCTCCGTGTACCGCTTCAGACAGAAAAACGGCAGCTATCTCTACGTGGAAGACGAAGGTGACTTTGTTCTTAATGCGGGAGGAGAACCTATCCGCATGGTCGGAACCATAAAGAACTACACCGACAGGATCAAGGTACAGGAACTCATGATCCAGTCGGAGAAGATGACTACGGTGGCCAGCCTTTCGGCCGGCATGGCCCACGAGATAAACAATCCGCTGGGAGTTATTTCCCAGTCCGCTCAGAACATAGAACGCAGACTGTCACCGCAGCTTTCAGGGAATATTGAGGTGGCAGAGTCTCTGGGAATATCGCTTGAACTTGTGAACAGGTATCTGGATGAACGCAAGATAAGCACCATGCTGGAGGCAATAAAGAATGCCAGTTCCCGGGCGGCCAGAATTATCGTCAGGATGCTTGATTTCAGTCGCAAGTCGGTTGAAAGCAAGGAGTTCTGCAATCTTGAGACCCTGCTGGACCGGGCTGTTGAAATGGCCGAGTCGGAAAGTGCATCGGACTGCACTGCGGATTTCAGGAAGATACGCATAGTCCGGGAAATTGCCCCGGATCTTCCGGAGATAATCTGCTTTCCCGGAGAGATGGAACAGGTCCTGTTCAATCTGCTGCGGAATTCCGCTCAGGCCATGCTGGAAGCTGAGGCAGGCGTCGATCCGGTCATTACGATCCGGATCAGTTTCAACAATGCCTACGTGACATTGGAAGTTGAGGATAATGGTCCGGGAATGGATGAGCATACCCGGAAGAAGATATTTGAACCGTTCTTTTCCACCAGAGCCCATGGTGAGGGGGGCGGACTGGGGCTGTCAATTGTGTATTTTATTGTGACCAGGAATCATGGCGGATCGATTCGTGTGGAATCGGAGCCGGGGCATGGAGTGAAGTTTGTAATCTCTCTGCCCAGAGGAGCTGCAGGCAGCCTGTATTCAAAGGGTACAGCTTCCTGACTACCTGCGTGGGATGGCCTGACTATTTCTTGAAGATACGCAGCAGCAGTTCGTCGAGGTCCTCTCCGTTGTCAATGGCGTTGGATATCTCGTTTTCCAGCTCCGTTGCGCCCATGCGTACTTCCGAGACCGTGCAGTCCATGTTCAAGGCAACCTCTTCCGCTGAAATTCCGTACCTGATGCACAAATAGTAAAGAGCCCTGCGGGCCAGCATGGAGTGTTCGTTTTCCTGGGTCATCATTTCCCGGAATGAGACTCCGAAGGCCTCAAGAACAGCATCAAGTATGGAGTCGAAACTCTGAGGTTCAATGGGGTGAACCTGTTCTGTCCTGGCCTTGGGGGAACCGGGGCTGGACGGCTCAGCAGAAAAAGAGGATTCGCGAAGTATCCCAGTCATGCGGTTGATGCTGGCCAGGATGTCTTCAGCTGCGTAGTATGCGTGCACATCGGTCACGTATTCGCGGTCAGCTGCAGGAACACTGTTGGCGTCAAGATCTATGGTGATGCCGACTTTTGCAGAAAGAACTTCCTGTGCCGCGTCCCGGATGCGGTCCAGCAGATGCTTACGAACCCAGTTCATTACAAACTCATTGGGTGCGATCAGTTGCACCACTCCATTCTCGTATCTGGCGGAAAGGGGATCAACCCAGATTTTCACCAGCACCGGATTGATGCGCACTCTCAGCTTTTTCTTTATGGTGTTCCAGTCATTGGAATTCATAATCTGCCCCTGAAGTATCGGTTCCTTATTGCAAGATTGATGGTCTACGGTATTTCGCTGACGGTTGCAATGAATATCCCCAAACCCAGAAATGCGCAAATCCCGGCTCCCCTGTCTGACAGGGGAGCCGGATAAACAAACCTTGTCGTGCCGGCCTTGGCCGGGCACAATAGTAACCAGCGGCCGGTCCGGCCGTGGCTGTGACTTTTCGAAAATGACCTTCCGGTGTTCCGGCTATGGATTCAAACGGTCTATTGTATCCTGCAGCTGTCTTCCCAGAGGGGTCTGCAGGGAAATTTCACGTTCAATATTCGTAATGCCTTTGATCACTGTAGAGTGTCTGCGGCCGAGTTTGGAACCGATGTCCTTAAGGGAAAGATCGGTATGCTTGCGGGCAAGAAAAAATGCGGTGTTTCTGGCCAGTACAATCTCGCGCTTGCGGCTCTTGGAGCGCAACTGGTCGGCTGTCAGCTCATAAAAGCGACAGATGTGGTCGACTATTGAGTCGTAGCTGGGAGTGGCCTTGGCCACGGCATAGTTTTCAAGAACCTGCCAGGCCAGCTCCTGAGAAACGTCGCGGTTGAGCAGGCGGGCCTTGAGTACGAGGTTCTGCAGGCAGCTTTCAAGCTGACGGACATCGGTTGTAATGCGGTCGGCAAGAAGTTCGGAAATGGAGTTGGGAACCATGGTTCCGAGTCTGATGGCCTTGCTTTCAACGATACGTTTTCTGGTCTCAAAGTCCGGTGTGGAGATTACTGCCAGCAGCCCGGAACAGAAACGGGAAACCAGTTGCGGATCGATCTTTTCCAGTTCGCGGGGCAAAAAGGAGCTGGTCATTACAACTTTGGATCCGCGCAACTGAAGGCTTTTGAGGGTCTGCAGGATTTCGTCCTGCATTTTCTGTTTACCCTGAAAGAAGTGCACGTCCTCAAGCAGCAGGCAGTCGACATTGTCCCGGAACTCGGATTTGAAGCGCGAAACTTCGCCGGACTTGATAGCCAGAACCAGTCTGTTTGCAAATTCCTCTGCGGTCAGGCAGGCAATGGAAACATGCTTTTTATTGCTTGAGGCGCAAAGATCCCTGCCGATTGAATGGAGCAGGTGTGTCTTTCCAAGGCCCGGTGTGGAGCTGAGGAACAGCTGGTCTCCGGGCAGGGTGTTATCACAGAGACTTCTGGAGGCCGCACTGGCGAGCCGGTTGGAATCGCCGATAATAAAATCGTCGAATGAGAATCTCCAGCGGGGGATTCTCGTATTGATTACAGGGGGTGACATCATGGGCAGACCGATGGAGGTCTGTACCGGTTTTGTCGCAGGCGCAAGTTTAACCGCAGGTTTCTCGACTGCCTTCTTTACGCCGATTTCGACCTTGGGGCAGACACCGAGAACCTGTTCTCCGGCTTCTTTAATGTTATCCATGAGGCGGTCCCTCACCCATGCGGCAACAAAGTCATTAGGCGCAAATAGCTTAATGTTGTTACTGCTGATCTCGGCCTTAAGGGGTTTTATCCATACCTTATACAGGCCGGGGTTCAGTCCCTTCTCAAGAAGATTTAAAATTTTATTCCAGCTGTCTCTCATCATGCAGGGATACCTAAGCCAAAGCGCTGGAACGATCAACTCGGGATTAAGCCGCGACCTCCAGATAGGGGGCGTTTCTTTTTCTACAAGATAATTAACTGTAATAAAAGGAATTTTTGTCTGAGCCCGCATTTAGGCTTTTAGGGTGTGTTTCCCTTCGAGGGCCGAGTTTTCGGGGTTCGCGAGGACTTCCATAGAAAGTATAAACACCTGTTGAAAACTTTTTCCACAGGTATAAGTTATAAAATCTGTGAATTTTGTACAATTTCTTTTAATCTCTCATTGTTTATATTTTCTCTGTGAGTTATTTCAAAAGTTGTAACTTTCGTGTTTACACAAATATCTGTATCTAACATATTGATATTAAGTACATAAATCAAAATAACGCTGCCAGGGTGGGTGTTTGTAAATGTATATTAACGGTGAAGAAAATCGAAAAGACAAGGGATAGAGCCATTTTTAATTGTTTCAGTTTAGAACAATTTATTATTGCTTTGATTTTATTTGAATTTCTTTCTCTTGACAGATGGTAACTCCCATAATGAAAGGGTTTAAGCTGTTTCTGTCGGGTGAGGTAATTTGGTAGGAAAAGTCTGGACTTTTCCCAGACTCACTGAATTTCATTTTGCGTTATGAAATACTTATGTATTTGCTAAATACGTTATAAATAAGTTGTATTGCTTGTTATATGATCGTTTTTCGTGAATAGGTGGTGTGACGAACTCGTGACAATATATTATTCTGGGAGCTGTTTACGTTTTTGTAGCCTCATGGAGTCAGGTTTGGCTCTTGCATGAGTCCCATGAAAGTAAATTTCGCGATTTTGGACGATAAGGGGCGATTTTTGGGGGATACGGAAAAGAAAAAGCCTGCCCAAAAAGTTGGGCAGGCGTTCTGGGGATATTTTTCGGGTTCTTGCAGGCTGAAAAAAGAGAAGGACGCCTTTTGAAAGACGTCCTTATTATAATGTAGTATCTTTTCTATTTCTGGCCGGTGAGTTCTTTGAGCGTCGGGTATCTGCCGCAGGCAAAACGGTCCGCCTCGGGACAGTAGCCAAGCTGTTCGCAGCGTGCTCCCCCGTGGCGGAATATTGCCGGAAAACTTTCCTTGCATTTTTCCAGCATCAGGTGCGCCATTGCCCGGACTTCCCACTGTGCCCGCTGGCAGCAGCGCAGGTTGAAGAAGTGCATCAGCGAGCGGCAGTTCATGGTGATGACTATCTTGGTTTCTGCGGCCTGGGGCAGCACGAAACGTGCATCTTCGTTGGCCTTGCTCTCGCGTCCGGCTGCGACCAGTATTTCACGAAGGTCTCTGTAGGCACTGCCCACTTCCTCCATGAACTTTTCGAATCTTTCCCTTGCTTCCGGAATCCTGCGGATTGCCGGAGGAATGATGAAGTCCATGTCGTTTTCAGCCACGTAGCGCTGGCTCTGCTGGGAATATGATGCAATGCGGTGGCGTACTATCTGGTGCGAGCAGGCTCGGGATATTCCTTCCACTGCAAAGGTGAAGCTGACATGTTCAATGGGGCTGTCGTGCCCGGATTCAAGCACTTTTGATACGAATTCGGCCTGTTTCTCTTTTTCAATGTCCCCGTTGAGGAGCCTGGGCCACATGTCGGCCACGAACCCGGCGTGGTAGCACTGCCGGAAAGCGGCATAGGTGAGCTCCAGGGCATCAGGGGTCATGGTCAGTAATTCTACTCGTAATTTTTTTTCAGGCATACTTGCTCCTTCAATTTCTGGATTCTTCATAAAGCAAAGATCGAACCTAGGCAAATGCTTACAGGAGGCAGTGCCAATTTAAAATTCTCCATGCTCCGGAAGATCTTTGCAAGGTCTTAACACTGGCGTACATAATTTTGCTTGCCAGCGGGTTCAATTTGCCCTAACAAACCTTTCCTTATCTCTACTTTAATTTAACCAGCCGCTGAGATTCCGCCCACTTCATGAACCGTATCTGCAGTTCGCCTGCAGGGGGCTTTTTTTGGCAAATCTCCGGCTTCGGAGGAATCCGTGACCAAACTCACAACAAACGATAAAATTCGAAATATAGCCATTATTGCCCACGTTGACCACGGCAAGACCACATTGGTTGACGGCATGTTCAAACAGAGCGGATTGTTCCGCGAAGGGCAGGAAGTTGACGACCGTCTCATGGACAGCATGGACCTTGAACGCGAAAGGGGAATCACCATTGCGGCCAAGAACTGTGCTGTTGATTGGAAGGGTGTCAAGATCAACATCATTGATACCCCCGGTCACGCCGACTTCGGCGGTGAGGTTGAGCGTTCTCTGAGCATGGCCGACGGTGCCATCCTGCTGGTTGACGCATCCGAGGGTCCGCTCCCCCAGACCCGTTTCGTACTCAAAAAGGCTCTTGAAGCCGGACTTAAGATCATTGTTGTAATCAACAAGATCGACCGTGGCGATGCCCGCCCCGATGAAGTCCTTGACGAAATTTACGATCTGTTCATCGATCTCGATGCCAACGAAGAGCAGCTTGAATTCCCCATGCTCTATGCCATAGGCCGTGAAGGCATTGCTCAGGCTACCCTTGAGGAAAGAGGCGAGAACCTGCACCCGCTCATGGACATGGTTCTGGACAAGATCCCCGGTCCTTCCCACAATACCGAAGAGCCTTTCCAGATGCTGGTTTCCGACCTCGGTTATTCCGACTACCTCGGACGTCTGGCCATCGGCAAGGTCATCCACGGTACTGCCAAACAGAATGAACCACTGGTATGCATCAACGAAAAGGGCGAGAACATTTCTCTGCGTCTGACCAAGATTCAGACCTACGACGGTCCCAGCTTCGTGGAAACCAAGGCTGCCAACCCCGGTGATATCGTTGTTGTGTCCGGTATTGATAACGTGACCATCGGCGATACCATATGCACCAAGGAAGCTCCCAAGGCTCTGCCCCGTATTACCGTTGACGAGCCTACCGTTTCCATGCGCTTCTCCATCAACAACTCCCCGATGGCCGGACTTGAAGGCAAGCTGGTGCAGTCTTCCAAAATCCGTGAGCGCCTGTACAAGGAGACCCTGCTCAACGTGGCGGTTAAGGTTGAAGAGAGTGATGAAAAGGACAGCTTCATCGTCAAGGGACGTGGAGAATTCCAGCTCGCCATTCTGATTGAGACCATGCGTCGTGAAGGTTTTGAAATTTCCGTGGGCCGTCCTGAGGTTATCTTCAAGAATGAAGGCGGCCGCAAGCTTGAGCCTATGGAACAGGTCTTCATCGACTGCGAAGAGACTTTCCTCGGCGTGGTTACTGAAAAGCTTTCCACCCGCAAGTCCAAGATGACCAACCTGGTCAACAACGGCAAGGGTCGCGTGCGCATGGAGTTTTCCGCTCCTTCCCGCGCTCTTATCGGTTACCGCGACGAGTTCCTTACCGATACCAAGGGTACCGGCATAATGAACTCCCTGTTCGCCGGATATGATGAATACCGTGGCGATTTCCCCTCCCGCTTTACCGGCTCCCTTGTAGCCGACAGGGCTGGAAAGGCTGTAGCCTATGCGATATTCAACCTTGAACCGCGCGGTGAACTTTTTGTTGTACCCGGTGATCCCATTTACGAAGGAATGATCGTCGGTGAGCACAACAGGGACAATGATATCAACATCAACCCCTGCAAAGAGAAAAAGCTGACCAACATGCGTGCTTCCGGTAAGGATGAGGCAGTTACCCTCACACCCATCCGCCCCATGACCCTTGAAAGGGCTATGCACTTCATCCGTGATGATGAAGTCATCGAAGTCACTCCGGAGTCCATCCGTCTGCGCAAGGTCGAGCTTTCCGCGTCCAAACGCCATATGAGCCGCGGAAAGGAACTCAAGGCCAAAGGCGCCAAATAGCATTGCACTGAACTGCAGAGGACTTCGTTGAAGGTCCGTGTTGCAGGTTCCTTATATCACCAAAGAAAAGCCCTGCCGAGTCAACTCGGCAGGGCTTTCCCTTTCTATTCTTTTAGGCCGGCATATGCATTAATCCAGTGGGTAAATAAGCTGAGCCGAATCCTCAATGCCTTGCCCTGGCTTCGCAAAAGAATTTTCCAAACCAGCCCCGCACTATATTATAGATGATACGGCTAGTCTTCGGGCATTCCCTGACGGGTGGCCTTGATCAGCACTTCGGTTACGAATTTGGCAGTGTTTCTGGTTGTCCAGTAGTCGGTCACGTATCTTTCAAAGGAAATGTCGGTCAGAAGGTAGCCGTTGTTTCCTGCCCAGCGTTCCATTTTCATGTAGGTCTTGTGGATGTCCTCGTGGGCTCCGAGATGGTAGCAGGAAAGCATCATTTCACCGCCGAACCTGTAGCTGTGCTCTTCGTCGCAGGGGACAATGGTTTTCTGCAGCATCTTGATATTCTGGTCCCTGTTTTCAATGCGGTCCTTGTAGGAGGAAAATCTGATGATGACAGGGCCGGTGATTTCATTGTTCACATCTTCTACGTGCTGGGTGAATTCGAGGTTGATGATGGACGATTTTATGTCGTTTTTGAACATCTGGTCCTGAAATAGCAGACTCTGGGTTTCCACGTATTTTACGGAAACTTCGGTGATGCTGTTGTCGATGACCATTTCAGCTTCACGGATAAGCTCGTACCAGTCGTTTACGGAAACGTGTTTGCGGCGGATTTTTTCCTGTTCTTCTTCCAGCTCGCGCAGCTTGGCCCGGAATGAACGCTGGATGGACTTGAAAACGTTGCTCCCGCTGCCTTCGATGAACTCCTTCATTTCTTCAAGGGTGAAGCCCATCTGCTTGTAATATTTGATGACCGGAACGGCCAGCAGTGATTCGCGGGTATAATAGCGGTAGTTGTTGTAATCGTGCCGGTGCGAGGGGATGAGATTTATCTGGTCGTAGTAGCGGAGTGCTTTTTTGGATATGTTGCAGATTTTGCTCATATCTCCGATAAAGTAACGTTCCTTGTACTGCATGGTTCCTCTCCTTCGGTGGCTCGCTTCAATACTTGTGTTTACTCGTCTGGCGCGACAAGGGCATTGAAGTGAAGTCCTGATGCAGGCAGTAGGGCATGTAGATGACCGTCAAATTCGGCGCAGTCCGGATATGATGAAGTATTGCAGGACGGTACGATGTCTGTGCAAAGCCCTGGCGCAGGCTGTTCACTGTGTTACATGCTCCTGAGTATGCTCCTTTATAAACGAAAAAACGGGGAGCATCTCCTGTCTGAGACGGCTCCCCTTATATAGATAGCTTATATCAGGGTCAATCCTTGATATATTTGTTGATGGTTGCGGCTCCCTCATCGTGGGCCCGGTAGTAGACCCGCAGCTCCTGGTTGGAGTCGAGGTCGAAACGGGATTCCTCAAGGAGTCCGTTGGCCTCGGCGGTCATCAGTGCATTGATGACTGAAGGTTTCTTGAAGGCCTTGAAGTGGCCGTACTGATCTTTAAGTGCGTCCATTACGCAGTCGGCGCAGGCTTCGTCTACTTTGGTGAAGTGCTTCAGGATGGCGTAGTTAAGAGGGTTCATTTATGCAGCCTCCTCGTTTTTCTTGAACAGGTCCATGGGGTTCATGGAGATGATGAAGATACCGATGACCATGATTACCGCTGCAGCCCAGGCGACGGGAGGCATGGACCAGCCTTCCATTCCCGCGCCGATGCCGAGGATGATCCAGCAGCAGAAGGGTCCCCAGAAAGAGAAGGTTCCGTTGCAGGACATGCCCAGTGCAGCACCGCACATGGCGTTTCCTTTGTACCAGTACATGAAGGTCAGGTAGGCGGAAAGACCGGCCAGTGCGAACCAGATCATGGCTTCACTGTCAGCGAATGACTGTACAACCATGCTGAAGCTGTCCACATGCGCGATGAATCCGAACAGGGGGACGAGAATGAAAAGGTTTGAGAAACCGGAAGTCACCTGACGGATGGTGATGCCGATTTCGGGGTCGATCATGGAGGTTCCGTATCCGCAGACACATCCTTCGATGCCCCAGCACAGAGCGGCAAGGAAACCGAAGAAGAGGCCTACGAGCAGGTTCTCGGGAACGTTGTCACCGAGTCCGGTGGAACCGATCATGAAGCTGGCAAGGAAGCAGATGGCGATTCCGAACATCATGCGGGAGTTGAGCTCCTGCTTGAAGAGGATTCTACCGAGGATTGCGCCGATGGCGGGGCAGAGTGCGGCAATGGGAACAACCAGTGAACCGGCAAGCTGCAGTCCTACAACATAGGCGGTACTTGCCAGAGGTCCGCCGATGATTGCAGCCACGACCATGACCATGCCGGGTTTGGTTTTGATGCAGCGCAGGAAGTCGCTGAAACGTCCGCGAACACCGGCGATGCCGACTGCCCAGATAGCACTGCAGGAGTCAGTGGTTGCCGCGCCCAGTGCGCTTAATAGATACATTACCGCAAAAGCGGACAGTCCGGAGTTTTCACCGTACCACTGAACCCAGATTCCCTTGGACATGCCAAGAGTCATGAATGCAGTATAAAAACCATATAAAAGTCCAGACAGCAGGGCGATGACTATGCCCTGTCTGCGGAAGCTGGTAGCCAGCTTCTTTTTTGCAGCGACGGCTGCCGGGTTAAGTGCAACTGTAGCTTCCCCCATGGTCGTCTCCTTTCGTAAAAAGTTGAAAAAAATAATCACACCCCGATATCCCTGCTCGTTCGACATACGGAAAGAGAAGTTACTGGTCAGGGAAATCAATCCTTCCCCTCGGGGGAAGGTCCTATACTCAAATTTATATCCTTTCCCTTAAGGGGAAGGTCAATGCGGTTTTTTCAGGTTCAATGCTATTTGGTGGAGAAGGGGCGTGCTAGAGGTGGTGTTGGGGACTGTTTATCTTTCTATATCAGTATGTTGTCAGGAATGCGAGTTTCATCGAAAACAACGTTCCCACTATGCAAAAATAATACGTGTCACGGGGGTAAATACAAATCTCCTGTGTTGCGGTTGTGTGACAAAGTGATGTTTGCGCTCAGTTCCGCATGGGTAAGAAAGAGTCTTTTTTCATCAGGTATTTTAACTTTTTTGTCAACGTATGTTGAACGAGCGTTCAATTGGATTTTAGGCGTATGCTTACGGCGCTTAAAGGCTCAATGTTCAAGCTTATTGCTAACGCTTATCAGTATTGAGTTTGACTCAAGCTTAAAAACTAAGAATGGTAAAATTAAACATAAAAATAGGGTGTTATGGGTGAAAATCAAAAAAATTTGAAAAGACCGTTGACCTTCCCCTTTGGGTGAGGGGCTAGGCTTGGATTCGGATGTGGAAACGGTGGATTCTTAAGTCAAGCATCCGTCAGAAGTCAGAAGCAATGGTTTTGAATGAAGTACCAGCTCAACGGAGAGAACATGAGGTATCAAGGCGAAGAGGCCCTCGGGCTTATCGAAACTCTTGGAATGGTCCCGGCCATCAATGGTGCGGACCAGATGCTGAAAACAGCTGACGTCAGACTCGTTGCATACGAGAACGTCGGTTCCACCCTGGTGACCATCATGGTCAAGGGTGATGTGGCTGCAGTCAAGGCTTCCGTTGAAGCCGGAGCAGCAGCCGCCGCTGAAATCGGAAAGCTCACCGCTCAGAACGTAATGCCCCGCCCCATTCGCGGAGTCGGTGACATTGTTTCCGTCCACGCCGTGGAGGGCGGAGACGAATCCAATGAATCCGGCCCCAGACCACGGGCCATGGGCATGATTGAAACTTTCGGCATTGTTTACGTGCTCGAAGCAGCGGACGCAATGATGAAAGCCGCAGATGTCGAACTCATAGGCTACGAAAACGTTGCTTCCGGTTATATTTCCGTACTGGTGCAGGGTGATGTTGCAGCCTGTCAGGCCGCAGTTGAAGCTGGTGTGAAGGCCGTGGAACACATGGGAACCGAGGTGTACAGCTCTCTGGTTATTCCCACCCCCCACCGCGATCTGGAAAAGATCACCGAACGTTACGCCATCGAGAATCTGCTTCCCTAGCGCGGCAGCAGGGCAGGAGAAACAGGGACCTAGCAGCAAAAAGGGGTAAGTGATGATTGTCGATAACGATTTGCTATCCATCCAGCAGGCCAGAATTCTGGCGGAAAATGCATTTGAAGCACAGAAGAGGCTGGCGACTTTCCCCCAGGAGAAGCTTGACGAGATAGTCGGCCATGTCGCACGCGCCGTTGACGCGCATGCCGAAGATCTGGCCCGCATGTCCCACGAGGAAACCGACGGCGGCAGATGGCAGGACAAATTGTTCAAGAACCGTTTTGTCTGCCGTCAGGTCTGCGCGGAACTCAGTTCCATGCGCTGTGTGGGAGTCATAGGCGAAGACCCGCAGAAGAGAATTACCGACATCGGTGTTCCGGTAGGGGTCATTGCTGCTCTCTGCCCGGTGACGGGCCCTGTTTCAACCACTGTCTACAATACGCTTATCGCCATCAAATCGGGGAACGGAATCATTTTTTCCCCCCATCCCGGAGCTGCACGCTCCATCGGCCGGGTTCTGGATATCATGATCGAGACCGCCACAGCCCACGGGCTGCCCGAAGGCTGTCTTTCCTATCTGGAAACCGTGACCAAGAGCGGAACCTGCGAGCTTATGAATCACAGGGCCGTATCCCTGGTTATGGTTACCGGGGTTCCCGGCATGATCGAATCCGCGCAGCGGACCGGCAAGCCGGTCATCTACGGGGGAACCGGCAACGGTCCGGCTTTCATTGAGCGTACCGCCCGCATCGGGCAGGCCGTCAGTGACATCATTGCCAGCAAGACTTTTGACAACGGGATTGCTCCATCGGCGGAGCAATCCATCGTTGTCGATTCCTGTATTGCCGAGGATGTCCGCCGCTCGCTCAAGTCTGAAGGCGCATATTTCATGACCGAAACCGAGTCAGATGCTCTTGCCGGACTTTTCTTCTCGCCGACCGGCGAACGCAGGAAAGGCGTGGCCGGGCTTCCGGCCCATGTGCTGGCCCGCCGGGCCGGGTTCTGTGTGTCTGAATCCGTGACCGTGCTGGTTGCCGAACGCAGGTATGTTTCCGAAACCGATCCTTACTACAGAGAATTTCTGGCCCCTGTTCTGGCCCTGTACGTGGAGGATGACTGGATGCACGCCTGCGAAAAGTGCATTGAGCTGCTCCTTCACGAACGCAATGCCCATTCACTGGTGATCCATTCCACAGACGAGGATGTTATCCGCCAGTTTGCCCTGAAGAAGCCTGTGGGCAGGCTGCTGGTCAACACCCCGGCGGCATTCGGGGGCATGGGCGTCACCACCAATCTTTTTCCATCCATGACTCTGGGCAGCGGCTCAGCCGGGCGCGGCATAACTTCAGACAATGTTTCGCCCCTGAACCTCGTCTATACCCGCAAGGTCGGCTACGGGGTCAGGCGGATGGAGGACATTACGGACGTTCCGGATAACTCAACTGCGGTCCGTTCAGGCTTTGAGAAAGCAAAGATAGACAATTCAGCCATGGTGCAGGTCATTCAACAGATCCTGCAAAAAGCCATAGAAGCCATAGATGATCCTGCGGATCGTTAATTAAATCAGTATCTAAACGGAGGAAAGAAAGTGGATCTTCAAACTTTTTCCAATAAGCTCGCAGAAGCGACCAAGAACCTGACTCCAGATGAGCGGGCCTCTCTTAAAAAAATATTCGAAGGCGTATCCGCAGAGATCTTCAAGACCGAGCCGAAGCCTTCCGTGGTTGCCGCATATGCAACCGCAGGTATCCCTGACGGTCCTACCGAACGTCACGTACAGCTCAAGGAAAAATTTCTTAAGCATGTTCCGAGTATTACCACTCACAGAGCACGCGCAATCACCAAGATTGCCAAAGAGAACCCCGGAATGCCGAAGGCGCTGTTGCGCGGTAAGTGCTTCCGCTACTGCTGCGAAACAGCGCCTTTGGTTATACAGGAAGGTGAACTCATCGTCGGCGCGCCCAACGGCGCACCCCGTGCCGGTGCTTTCTCTCCTGATATCGCATGGCGTTGGCTGAAAACCGAGCTGGATACCATCGCAACCCGTCCCCAGGACCCCTTCTATGTGTCCGAAGAAGACAAGAAGGTGCTGCTGGACGAGATTTTCCCCTTCTGGGAAGCCAAGTCCGTTGATGAGTACTGCGAAGGCCAGTACCGCGAAGCAGGTATGTGGGAACTCTCGGGCGAGTCCTATGTTTCCGACTGCTCCTACCACGCAACCAACGGCGGCGGAGACTCCAACCCCGGTTACGATGTAATCCTCATGAAGAAAGGGATGCTCGACATCATTGCCGAAGCGGAAGAGCACCTTGCCCATCTGGATTACGAAAATCCTGAAGATATCGACAGGATCTATTTCTACAAGTCCGTAATCGAGACCGCTACCGGCGTAATGATCTACGCAAAGCGCATGTCCGATTATGCCGCCGAGCTTGCCTACAAGGAAACCGATCCCAAGCGCATGGCCGAGCTGCTGAAGATTTCCGAAGTCAACGCCCGTGTTCCTGCCCACAAGCCCGAAACCTTCTGGGAAGCCATCCAGGCAGTATGGACCATCGAGTCCCTGCTGGTTGTGGAGGAAAACCAGACCGGTATGTCCATCGGACGTGTTGACCAGTACATGTACCCCTTCTTTAAGGCGGACCTCGAAGCCGGACGCATGACCGAGTATGAAGCATTTGACCTCGCTGGCTGCATGCTCATCAAGATGTCCGAAATGATGTGGCTTACCAGTGAAGGCGCATCCAAGTTCTTCGCGGGCTACCAGCCCTTCGTCAACATGTGCGTGGGCGGCGTTACCCGCGAAGGCCTTGATGCAACCAACGACCTGACCTACCTGCTCATGGATGCGGTCCGTCACGTCCGCATCTACCAGCCCTCACTGGCCACCCGTGTGCACAACAGGTCTCCCCAGAAGTATCTGGAAAAGATTGTTGATGTTATCCGCTCCGGTATGGGCTTCCCCGCAGTTCACTTTGATGATTCCCACATCAAGATGATGCTCGCAAAGGGTGTATCCATTGAAGATGCACGCGACTACTGCCTCATGGGTTGTGTTGAACCCCAGAAGTCCGGCCGCCTCTACCAGTGGACCTCCACTGCCTACACCCAGTGGCCCATCTGCATCGAGCTGGTCCTGAACAACGGCGTGCCCCTCTGGTACGGAAAACAGGTCTGCCCTGATTTCGGTCCCATCGAATCTTTCGATACCTACGAAAAGTTCGAACATGCCGTTAAGGAAATGATCAAGTACGTGACCAAGTGGTCCAGCGTGGGTACCGTAATTTCCCAGCGCATTCACCGCGACCATGCACCCAAGCCGCTCATGTCCCTCATGTACGAAGGCTGCATGGAGTCAGGTAAGGACGTGTCCGCCGGCGGAGCCATGTACAACTTCGGACCCGGCGTGGTCTGGTCCGGCCTGGCAACCTATGTTGATTCCATGGCCGCCATCAAGAAGCTGGTCTACGAAGACAAGAAGTACACCCTTGCCCAGCTCAATGAAGCCCTCAAGGTCGACTTCAAAGGCTACGACCAGATCAAGGCCGACTGCATTGCCGCGCCCAAGTACGGTAACGATGACGATTACGCCGACCTCATTGCCGCCGATCTCGTTCATTTCACCGAGACCGAGCACCGCAAGTTCAAGACCCTGTACTCCGTACTGAGTCACGGCACCCTGTCCATCTCCAACAACACCCCCTTCGGACAGCTGCTTGGCGCATCCGCCAACGGCCGCAGTGCATGGCAGCCCCTGTCCGACGGTATCAGCCCCACTCAGGGCGCGGACTACAAAGGGCCTACCGCCATCATCAAGTCCGTTTCCAAGATGGCCAACGACAACATGAACATCGGCATGGTTCACAACTTCAAGCTCATGTCCGGTCTTCTTGAAACACCGGAAGGCAAGAACGGCATCATCACCCTTATCCGTACCGCCTGCATGCTGGGCAACGGTGAGATGCAGTTCAACTATCTCGATAACGAAACCCTGCTCGACGCCCAGAAGCACCCCGAAAAGTACCGCGACCTCGTTGTCCGCGTTGCCGGGTACAGTGCCTTCTTCGTCGAACTCTGCAAGGACGTACAGGACGAGATCATCAGCCGTACCATGCTGCATGAACTTTAATTGAGGGCCTACCGGCGGTCCCTCCGGGGGCCGGAGTGGAAACTTTTGCAAAAGTTTCCACTCTGGACTCCCCTTCAAAAACTTTCAGCGGGCTTCGCTCCCGATGCCCCTGAAGGTTCGCCGGGAAAGATGAGTGATAAGGGCTAAAACTAATAGGGATTCCGAAGGGGCTTAGCTCCTTTGGCCGCCGGAGGCGAAATCAGATCGTCAACACTGCGAAGCGTATCAAAATGAGCTCCGCAGGACCGCCGGAGGCATTCCTAGGGATTGAAAGTAACTGACAGCGCGAGAAAGAACCGTGATTGAACGCAAAGCACAGATATTCAACATACAGAAATACAATATGTATGACGGTCCGGGAGTTCGTACTCTCGTCTTCTTCAAGGGTTGCCCCCTGCGCTGTGAATGGTGCTCCAACCCCGAGGGCCAGTTGAAGCGGTTTCAGGTCCTGTTCAAGAAGGACGCCTGCGTGAACTGCGGAGCCTGCGTATCCGTCTGTCCCGCCGGTGTTCACAGGATGGATAATGCCGGTAAGCACTACGTGGACCGCGAAGCCGAGTGCATCGGCTGCCGCAAATGCGAGCCGGTCTGTTTTGAAAAGGCTCTGGCTGTCATGGGTGAATCCAGAACTATTTCCGAGCTTATGGAAATAATCGAGGAAGATCGTCCTTTTTACGAGACATCAGGCGGCGGAGTGACTCTCGGCGGCGGGGAAGTACTTTCCCAGCCCGAAGCGGCGGCCAGCCTGCTGCAGGTCTGCAAACAGCGCGGCATCAATACCGCCATTGAAACCTGCGGTTACGCCCGGCCCGAGGTCATTGCCAAGGTCGCTCCCTTCGTGGACCTGTTCCTCTACGATGTGAAGCACATGGATTCCGAACGTCACCGCGAACTTACCGGCGTGCGTAACGAGATGATCCTCGCCAACCTCGTCTGGCTGCTGGAGAACAGGCACAACGTGAAGATCCGCATGCCTCTGCTCAAGGGCGTGAACGACGGTGAACGCGAGATCCTTGATCTGATCGAGCTGCTCAAGCCGTATCAGGATCACAAAAATTTCAAAGGGGTGGACCTGCTGCCCTATCACAAGATGGGAGTCAACAAATACACCCAGCTTGATTGGACATATCCGGTGGAAGGGGACCCCAAGCTCGGCGATGCCGATCTTGAGCGCATTGAGCAGAGCATCAGGAAGTACGATTTTCCGGTCACAGTGGTCAGACACTGATCCGGACGGGGATGATGGAGAACTGAGTTATGTACGCACTTGGATTCATAGAAACAAAGGGGCTGGTCGGCGCAATTGAAGCCGCGGATGCCATGCTCAAGGCCGCAGATGTATTTCTGGTGGAAAAGAATCAGGTCGGTTCCGGCCTGGTGACCATAACCGTAGCCGGTGAAATTTCCGCTGTGCAGGCCTCAGTTGATGCCGCTGTCAGGGCACTGGGCCGTATCGAGGGTGCACAGCTGTTTTCAAAGAACGTCATCGCCCGTCACTACGATGAGCTTTCCCGCATCATCGGAACCGGAACACCTGTCCCGGCTGCCCCGGCGGAAGAGTCCGTTGAAGCCGTGGAAGAGCAGACCGCTGCTCCCGTTGTCGCTGAAGTTTCAGAAGCAGTTTCAGCGGAAACCATTGAAGTAGAGGCAGACACCGAGGTTCCGGCAGAACCATCGGTAGATCCTGCTCCTGAAACAAAGACCGTTGCTGATTCCGTTGCTGTGACAGCAGAAGAGGGCGGGCAGTATAAAATTTCCCAACTTAAGAAAATGAAAATCAGCAGGGTTCGGCAGATCGCCCGAAGCTTGAGCGGAATTTCCCTGACCCCCGAAGAGGTCAGGAATGCGCCCAAGAAAACCCTGATTGACGCGATTGTTAATGTTACCAGTCAGATAGAGGAGTAATCCCATGGTAGACAAGGATTTATTATCCATTCAGGAAGCCCGTTCACTGGTCCGTGCCGCCAAAAAGGCTCAGGCACAGATGCAGGAACTGGATCAGGAACGCATCGACGCCATTGTGAAGGCCATTGCAGATGCAGCATACGCCCAGGCCGAACCCCTTGCCGCCCTTGCGGTGGAAGAAACCGGATTCGGTAAGGTTGAGGACAAAAAGGCCAAGAACGTTCTGGCCAGCAAAAGCCTCTGGGAAGCGATCAAGGACATGAAGACCTTCGGTGTCCTGAAGGACGACAAGGAACACAAGATCGTGGAGATCGCCGTGCCTATGGGTGTTATCGCAGGGATCGTTCCCTCCACCAACCCCACTTCCACGACCATCTACAAATCTATGATCGCCCTGAAGTCCGGGAACGCCATTGTCTTCACCCCGCACCCCAGCGCGAAGAAGTGCATCGGCAAGACCGTTGAAATGATCCGTTCCGTGCTGCACGACTGCGGCGTGTGTGAAGATCTGGTCAGCGTCATGAGCGTGCCCACCATTCAGGGCAGCGGTGAACTCATGAAGGTTGCCGACCTTATCCTCGCCACCGGCGGTCCGGGTATGGTCAAGGCTGCATACAGCTCCGGTACCCCCGCTCTTGGTGTTGGAGCAGGTAACGTTCCTGCCTACATCGAAAGAACCGCGGACATCGAAGATGCCGTAGCCAAGATTTTCAAGAGCAAGACTTTCGACAACGGAACTGTCTGCGCATCCGAGCAGTCCATTGTAACCGAGCACTGCATTGCCGAGAAGGTCAAGGCTGCTCTCGCAGCCAACGGCGGTTACTTCCTGCACGGTGAAAACCTCACCAGGGTAAAGGCTGTAATGGAGCGTGCCAACGGTTCCATGAACCCTGATATAGTAGGCCGCGATGCTCAGTACATTGCCAAGCTGGCCGGAATTTCCGTGCCTGCCGGAACCCGTCTGCTCATTTCCGATGAAAAGGGAATCGGTCCCCGTTATCCCTTCTCCAAGGAAAAACTTACCGCTCTTCTCGGTTTCTACGTTGTTGAAGACTGGAAGGAAGCCTGTGAAACCTGCCATGCTCTTCTGGAAAACGGCGGCGTAGGGCACTCCCTGTCCATCCATTCCCACAATGAGGAAGTAATCCGCGAGTTCGGTTTGAAGAAACCCGTTTCCAGAATGCTGGTGAACACCCCGTCCACTCACGGCGCGGTCGGTCTCTCCACTTCACTGTTCCCCTCCTTCACCCTTGGATGCGGAACCGTGGGCGGCAGCTCCACTTCTGACAACGTGACCCCGCTGAACCTCATGAACATCAGAAGAATTGCCTACGATCTCGGCAACGTCTGCTGTGATTCCGCACCTGCAAAGACCGGTGCCGAGTCCATTGACGTGGAAGCTATCACCGCCATGATCGTCAAGCAGCTCAAAGCAATGGTTTAAGCAGGAAGCCCAAAACAGGCATCCTGAATTGAAATAGAACGTCATTCCCTTTCCGGGGAGTAGCAAACGGCCAAAGGCCGATAAACATTTAAAGGAGAACAAACATGTCATCTTCAAATGCACTGGGTATGATTGAAACCAAGGGCCTCGTCGGCGCAATCGAAGCAGCGGACGCAATGGTAAAAGCAGCTAACGTTACTCTGGTAGGTAAAAGCCAGGTTGGCGGCGGTCTGGTAACCGTTATGGTTCGCGGTGATGTTGGTGCTGTCAAGGCGGCAACCGATGCAGGCGCAGCAGCAGCCCAGAACGTTGGCGAACTGATCAGCGTTCACGTAATCCCCCGTCCTCACAGCGAAGTTGAAATCATCCTTCCCAAAGCTGAGGGCTAATTAATAGCAGCAAGTCACCGGAAAAGCTCTCCGTGACTACAGGATAGTGGAGGAGTGGCAGAACGTCCTGCCGCCCTCCGCTGCCCGACGAAATTGTGCAGACCGTTCGTACCGTGCCGCAAGCGCGATACCGGATTAACCAGATATTTTTCAAAGACTGAAATGAGCATGAACGAACAAGCCATCAATGAAATCATGGAAGGGGTCATCAAGGGTGTGATCCGGCAGCTCAAGGAACAGGCTCCTCATATTTCCGTGTCCGAACGCGCAGGGGAGCCCATCCCCGTAGAACTGTCCGCCCGCCACGTGCACCTGAGCGAGCATGATGCAATCGAACTTTTCGGCGGCCCCCTGACTCCGGTACGCGAACTGTCCCAGCCCGGACAGTTTCTCTGTCAGGAGCGGGTCCGTCTTATCGGTCCCAAGGGCGTAATGGACAACGTTGCCGTACTCGGCCCTGCACGTACCAGCTCACAGGTGGAAATTTCCAAGACCGATGCCCGTATCCTCGGCGTGGATGCACCGGTGCGCCAGTCCGGTGACATCAAGGGAACACCCGGAATCATCCTCGCTTCCCAGACCGGAATCGTCGGACTCGAAGAAGGCGTCATCATAGCAGCACGCCACATTCACATGGCTCCCGAAGACGGAGCAAAGTTCGGCGTGCATGACAACGACCGCGTGAGCGTGCGTCTGGACAGCGAGCGGCCTATTATTCTTGAAGACGTTGTTGTCCGCATCAACGACGCTTTCAAGCTGGCCATGCATATCGATCCGGACGAAGGCAACAGCGCAGGCTGGAACAAGACCGTTGCCGGGCAGATTGTCCGCTAGGACACTGCGCGGGATTGCCATTGTTTTGGCTGAAGCGCTTTGATGATCATTTTTGGCCTCCGGCGGGGAATTAATTCAAAAGCACGGCGTGATGAGCGAAGCGGCGAAGCCCCGATAAAAGGTTTTGGGATTCTTAAACCCTTTTGCAAAAGGGTTTAAGCCCCCGGAGGGTCGCCGAAGGCAACAGGATGTAAAAATGGATTTTTCAGCAATAGACCAGCAGATAAGCGCTCTTGAGGCCTGCATCGAGAACACAGTTCCGGTCAGTGCCGACGAGCAGCTCTTTGTAGGTGTGGACCTGGGAACCGCGTACATTGTGGTTGTGGTCCTGAACAGCAGGAAAGAGCCAGTGGCCTGTGCCATGGAATTTGCGCGGGTCATCAAGGACGGTCTGGTTGTGGACTACATGGGTGCAACCCGCATCACCCGCAAGCTGGTGGGTGAGTTGGAAGAGCGTCTGGGCCGCAAGCTCACCCATGCCGCCATTGCCGTGCCTCCGGGGACCGGAAAGAAGGACTGCACCACCCACCAGTACGTGGTGGAGGGCGCAGGCCTTGAGGTAACCAACATTCTTGACGAACCCACTGCGGCAAATGCCGTGCTGGGGCTGGAAAACGGCGTCATAGTGGACATCGGCGGCGGTACTACCGGGCTTTCAGTGCTTGAGAACGGCAAGGTTACCTATGTTGCCGATGAAGCTACCGGCGGAACCCATGTGACCCTTGTTCTTTCCGGCAGCTACAAAATCGGTTTCGAAGAGG
Organism: Maridesulfovibrio sp. FT414; assembly: GCF_050916235.1. GTDB lineage: Bacteria > Desulfobacterota > Desulfovibrionia > Desulfovibrionales > Desulfovibrionaceae > Maridesulfovibrio. Next base: position 1,370,154 of record NZ_CP104854.1, on the reverse strand, counting down.
CCGAGGCACTCAAGAAGGAAAAGGACCGCCAGAATGAAATTCTGCCGGTTGTCCGTCCGGTCATACAGAAAATGGGCACCATCGTCAGGAACCATATTTCCGGGCGCGATGTTTCGGCAGTTTATCTCGTAGGCGGAACCTGCTGCCTAAAAGATATGGAAAAAGTGGTGGAGAAGGAGGTCGGCAGACCTGTTTACAAGCCTGCAAACCCGTTTCTGGTCACCCCGCTGGGCATCGCCCTGAATTGTTAGGTTGGAGAAAAACATGAGCGTAGACGTAAACGAGCTGGTCAAGTCCATAGCCGCCGAGGTGCTGAAGCAGCTTCAGGGCGGGGACAAGCGTGAATGTGTGCTGGTTCTGGCCGAGCGCGACTGCCTCGTTGCGGAAAAGGTCCGTGACTGCGTGGGCGGGGAATACGAATATTTCTTTTACGGTGAGGATTCTCCCTGCGCCGGATTCAGCCGCTACATCGTACCATCCCTGTGTGTGTGCGAGATGTCCGACCTTGCGGTGGGCAAGGCTCAGGGCCGGATAATGACCGAGGTTCTGCGGCTGCTGCTTCTGGGCAGGACCGTGGAAGTCATTGAGTTCGGCTATCAGGCGTATGCGCAGACCGCTCCGGGGCCGCTGTATGCCCTGTATGAAGCCCATGAGAAGACCCTTGCGGGCTTCGGGCTCAGAAAATTTCAGCCTAAAGCTCCTGAAACCTTCAGGTTCCGGGAACATCTTGTCACCGAGAAAGTGGTCAGCAATGTCGCGGCACAGGGGGCATCTGTGCTTATTGTATCTCCCTCCGCACAGGTTACTCCTCTGGCTGCGGAAGCTGCCCGGAACCTGAACATCAACATCAGCAAGACTCTGTAAGGACCGGTTTATGATTATCTGCAAAGTGATCGGCAATGTCTGGGCTACCCGCAAGAAGGAAGCCCTGAGCGGGGAAAAGCTCATGGTCGTCCAGCGTATGGGACTTGATGATAAGCCTGCTGATGAAATTTTCGTGGCCGTGGACTGTGTTGGCGCGGGCATAGGCGAACAGGTGCTGGTTACCACCGGCAGCTCGGCGCGCATGGCCCTGCGTAACCACGAAGCTCCGGTAGATGCCGCAATCGTGGGCATCATCGACGAAGTTCAGGCCGCAGGGGCAAGGTAAGTGGATACCCTGGGCATTGTCGAAGCAAAGACCATCGCTTCGGGCGCGGCCCTTGCCGATGCCATGATGAAGGCGGCGGATATTGAACTGCTGCGCGCCTCCACCATCTGTTCAGGACGGTTCCTGATTTATGTGAGCGGAGACAGGGCAGCGGTCAACGCTTCCGTTGAGGCCGCCCAGGAAGCACCCCTCGCATCAGGGCGTGCGCTGAAGGGGGCTTTCGTCATCTCGCAGGTTGACCCGCAGGTTATGGCGGTTTTGAAAAAGGATGTCCCGCTTGAACAGGTCCGGGCTATCGGCATTGTGGAATGCCGCTGCGTTTCCGCCGGGGTTGTTGCTGCCGATGCCGCAGTGAAGCGTGCGGACATCGCACTGGCCCGTTTTGTGTCCGGGCAGGGCATAAACGGCAAATCATATTTCGTAATGAGCGGCGATGTGGCTTCGGTTCAGGAAGCCGCTGAAACTGCCCGGTCCGTACTGGGCAGCGACCTTGTGGATACAGTTGTCATCCCCGGTCCCGACCGCTCGGTCGTAAGGGCTCTTATCAAAGAGGTAAGCTAGATATGAAAAAGAAACTTATTGAAGTGCGCAATCTTGATTCCTTCATCTGCAAGGAAAGCGGCACCATTAACGTAGACAAATGCATGCTCCTGACTCCGGGCGCAAAGGACGAGCTGCGCAGAAGGAAAATCCGCATCGTTCACGTGGCTGATGCTTACGCCGAAGCCCATGCTGCGGATGTCCATGAAGCCGATGGTTGCGGCAATGCCAATTGCACCAAGGAAAAATGTGACGGTTGCGAAAGTCTGGTCATGGGTATCGCCGTGCTGCTCAAGGAAGAGTACGGGATCACCGACATGGCCCAGCTCAAGGAACTCAGTTTCAGCATTGCTGAAGCCGTAAAGGCTCATATTTAATCTCTCGCATCTGATTTATTGGAGAAACCGTGACTCAATTCTACGGTAAGACAAAGATCTGCTACGGTGATGACGCTCTGGAGACTCTGGAGGAAATCCCGGCAAAGCAGGCATTTATTGTAACCGACGCGTTCATGGTCAAGACCGGTTTTGTCAACCGGGTCAAGACCCATCTGGACCGCATGCGGATTCCCTGCATTGTTTTTGATGAAGTTGAACCGGATCCGTCCCTTGAGACCGTAATCCGGGGCGCAAAGCTTTTCCTGCAGCATCAGGCCGATCTGATAATCGCCATCGGCGGCGGTTCGCCCATTGATGCGGCCAAGGCCATTTCATTTTTTGCCGGTAAGGCCCTTGAAGGAAAAAGTAGGCCCACGCTGGTTGCCATTCCGACCACCAGCGGAACCGGTGCCGAGGTGACCAGCATTTCCGTGGTTACCGACAAGGTCAATGAGGTGAAGATTCCCCTTAACGACGAGCTGCTTATCCCGGACATGGCCATCCTTGACGCCCGGTTCACCCGCACCCTGCCCCCGCATGTTACCGCCGCGACCGGCATGGACGTGCTGACCCACGCCATCGAGGCCTATACCGCACGGCAGGCCAACGCCTTCACTTCCATCTACGCCCGGTACGCCATCCGCTATGTGTTCAAGTATCTCAAGCGGGCTTACCTGAACGGCGACGACATGGAAGCAAGGGAGCACATGCTGCTCGGGTCCTGCATGGCCGGTATGGCATTCAATAACAGCGGGCTGGGCATTACCCACAGCATAGCGCACAGTCTCGGCGGGATTTTCCATGTGCCGCACGGACTGGCAAATGCGGTCCTGCTCCCGCACGTTATCCGATTCAACAGCTTTGACGTGGGCATCCGCTATCACGAAATCGCCCAAATGCTGAAACTTCCGTCCGCAACCGTGGAGGAAGGAACCCGGTCGCTGGTCGATGCCGTCTGCGGGCTGAACGAGTCCATGGGCATCCCCAACAATGTGGGGGCGCTCAAGATCGACGAAAACGTCTTCCGGTCCAGCCTCGATACCATCGCGCGCAATGTTCTCGATGACATCTGCACCGAAGGAAATCCCAGAAGGCCGTCACGGGACGACATCAAGGATCTCCTGATCAAGGCATGGTAAATGCTGTTTATTTGATGCGCTTTGCGCTCTTGACAATTTGATTTTGCCTCCGGCGGCTCTCCGAGGGCGCCTTCGGCGGGACCAGAAGGGCTAAGCCCCTCTGGACTCCCTATCGGGCTTTCGCTCTATTGTATTGATGAGTTCTGCCGGGATGGGGAGCTGTGCTTCTCCGGCAATCCCGTCAGGGAAATAGATCCAGAAGCACGGCTTGATAAACGAAGCGGCGAAGCCCCGGTGAAAAAGTTTGGAAGAGTCCAGAGAAACCTTTTCAAAGGTTTCTTTGGCCCCCGGAGGGCTCCGGCAGGACCGCCGGAGTCAACAGACTGTAAAGGTGATTAAAATGGCTGCAAATATAGTGGAAACAATCAGGGCAACGGGTGTTGTCGGGGCCGGTGGGGCCGGACTTCCTACTCATGTCAAAGCCGAGGCAACCGTGGATACCGTTCTGGTCAACGGCGCATCCTGCGAGCCTCTGCTCATGAGCGACCCGTATCTTATGGAAGCCGAGATCGATACGGTTGTACGCGGTCTGGAAGCTATTCTTGACTGTACCAAGGCCGAGAAGGGCATCATCTGTCTTAAGGGCAAGCATGCCAAGGCTCTTGCTTCAGTCCGTGACGCCGTAGCCCGCGACACTTCCGGGCGTATCGACTTTTTCGAATTGAAAGATTTTTATCCTGCCGGTGACGAGCAGGTTATGGTTTATGAAGTGCTCGGCCGCACTGTGCCTGAACGCGGCATCCCGCTGCAGGTGGGCGCGGTGGTCAGCAATGTGGAATCCCTTTTCAACGTTGCCCGGGCCATGGACGGCAAGCCTGTCACCCACCGCTACCTGACTGTTGGCGGTGAAATCAGGAAGCCCATGGTGGTCAAGGTGCCTGTTGGAACCCTTGTTTCCGACGTGCTTGAATTCGCAGGCGGACCGACCATTTCCAAATACAAGGTTGTGGACGGCGGCCCCATGATGGGCCGGGTTCTGCCCGATACCAACCAGCCGGTGACCAAGACTACTAGCGGTCTGCTGGTTCTGCCCCCGGACCATAACGTTGTGGCGGGCAAGATCAAGGACCCGGAGAAAATCAGGCGTATCACCAACACCGTCTGTTGCCAGTGTTCGCGCTGTACCGACCTCTGTCCCAGAAACCTGCTGGGCCACTCCCTGCATCCTCACAAGCTGATGCGCGTGCTGGATGCCCATGTTCTGGAAAGCGAAACTGCCAAAGAGGCCCTGCTCTGCTCCGAGTGCGGAATCTGTGAGAAGTTTGCCTGCCCCATGATGGTTTCCCCCAGAGAGGTCAACGCTCAGATTAAGAAGGTGCTCATGCGTGAACGGATAACATGGCAGTCTTCCGGCAAGGAACTCAAGGCCAATCCGTACCGCGCAAGCCGTGCCATTCCGACCAAGAGACTGATTCAGAGGCTCAATCTGGCAAAGTACGATGTGCATCCCGGTTTTGCCGGTGAGTTCATCCCCTCGATGGTGACCCTGCCGCTGGGACAGCATATCGGTGCCCCGGCAACCTGCGTGGTATCCGTTGGCGACAAAGTCTGCTGCGGCGACCTGATCGGTGAAATTCCTGAGGGTGCAATGGGCGCAAGAATCCATGCCAGCATTGACGGCGTGGTGGAAAGCATTGCCGAAGGCAAAGTTACCATCAGGAAAGCGTAGTCAGAACCGGACTGCTTTTTCTCAGGTAAAATTCTCCGAATTGAGTCTGCGAAGCTTATTAAAAGTTTTTGAAGAGTCCAGAGAAACGTTTTTCAAAAAGTTTCTTTGGTCCCCGAAGGGCCGCCGGAGGCATCAATAAAAAGCGCAGAGCGCATCATCTTCTCTACAGGAGATATGAAATGAGTTTACGTACAATAGGTTGTGTTGAGCTGAACAGTGTAGCCGTAGGCATGCACGTGGCGGACGAGATGCTGAAGGCCGCTCAGGTGGAGCTGGTCATGGCCCGCCCGACCTGTCCGGGCAGATATATAGTAGTTGTAACCGGCGATACCGGTTCGATTAAGAGTTCCGTTGAAGTCGGCTGCGAGATCGGCGCGGACATGGTTGTGGATCACTTCACCATTGCCAGCGTGCATATGGACGTTATCCCGGCCCTGAACGGAACTTCCCTTGTTCCGAAGATCGATGCCCTCGGCGTGATTGAAACCTGCACCGCAGCATCGTGCATTCTTGCTGCTGACGCAGCGGCAAAGGCCGGTGATGTAGCCCTTATTGAAATCCGCATGGCCGCAGGTCTTGCCGGTAAAGCTTTCGTGACCATGACCGGCGACGTGGGCTCGGTCAACGCTTCCGTTGAAGCCGGAGTCGCCGGAGTCGGCGAATCCGGTCCGGTCCTCAGCCACGTGGTCATTCCGTCCCCCAGCGAGGGAATCAAGGCCCAGCTGATATAAAAGGACATGCCACCCGACCGGCACGTGCGTTTCCCCTTTGCGTACGTGCCGGACATATTTCAAGGAGTCGATCATGATGGATAACGGCGGCGCAAAGCAGCGCATCATTCAGGAATACGTACCCGGCAAGCAGGTGACCCTTGCCCATCTTATCGCCAGCCCGCACCGGGACATCTACCTCAAGCTCGGACTGGACGACAACGCGTCCGGGGCCATCGGCATCATGACCATCACTCCCAGCGAAGGCGTTATCATCGCCTCCGACGTTGCAACCAAGGCCGCTTCCGTCGAGATCGGGTTTCTGGACCGCTTCGGTGGATCGCTGCTGCTCCTCGGCGATGTTGCCAGTGTGGAAGCGGCCCTTCGCGCGGTCCTCGCATATTTTGAAGATACCCTGCATTATTCATCTGTTGAGATGACCCGGTCATAATTATAGAAGCAACCTTTTCAAAGGTTTCTTTGGCCCCCAAAAGGTTCCTCAAGCGATTTAGAGTTATCCCCGGACAGGTGTTTAAATGAAAAAGATGATGTTTGTAGGCGAAACACGGTCCGGTAAAAGTTCCCTGATAAAAGCCCTGTCGTTCGGTGACTATGTTCCCCGCCGGGCCATGGCGGTGGAATACTGCGGGCAGTTCATTAATACTCCGGGTGAGTTTCTGGAGAACAGCCGCTTTTATCATGCCCTGATAACCTCCTCGGCAGACTGTCATGTGCTGGTCATGGTGCAGGACGCGACCCGCAGAAGCAGTCTTTTCCCTCCTTTGTTCGCGTGCATGTTCAACAGAAAGGTTGTCGGCGTTGTAAGCAAAAGTGACGCTGCCGGGGCTGACTGCGATCTTGCGGCCAGATTCCTGCACAGTGCCGGAGCTAAGGACATCATCCGGGCAAGCGTTGTCAGCGGTGAAGGGGTGGATATGTTGAGGGCGTTGCTTAACTGAGGATAGATAAAATTGTTCATACTACCGGAGCCTTATGGCTATAGCAGGCCGACCAGCTTATCATTAAGCTGGTCGGCCTTTTTTGTTAGGCTTGAATAAATGATATGGATGATTTGCTATCTTTTGGCCTATGATCTAAGATGTCCTGTAGCTTGGATAGTAATGGTTACGGTTAAACGTTGTTAAAGCGCGATGTTAAAGCGTTGAGGGGAATTGATGGAACTTCTTGATCTTGGCAGAAAACCTGTCAGTGATGTCAGTCCGTCAGGGGACGATGCCCGTTACGAGCCTGAATACGATCAGTTGCAGCAGGAGATCGACAAACTTGCCAGTGCTACGGCTGGGGGAGCGGTTGACTGGAAGCATGTTGTCAAGCTCAGCTCTGCCATTCTGCTGAATAAATCCAAGGACCTCAAAGTTGCTTCCTATCTGGGGGTCGGGCTTTTGCAGCTCAAGGGCATTGACGGCCTTTCTGCCGGAACTCAGATACTTCTCGATCTGGTCACCAATTTCTGGGATACCCTTTATCCTTCCAAAAAACGTATACGTGGAAGATTCGGCCCTGTTGAGTGGTGGATCGAAAACGCTGAAAAATTTCTCAAGAGTTATGATGGCCCGGTGCTGCCGAAGGCAACGGTGGACCTGCTGGATAAGCGGATAAACGATCTCGACGGGGCTTTGTCGGAAAAATCCGATGAAGCGCCCATGCTCAGGGATCTTTCAGGGTATGTGCAGCACCTTCCCATGGAGGAGGAAAAGGCTCCGGAACCGGAAGCTGCTGCGGCTGAGCAGGCTCCATCAGCGGCCCCACCATCCGCTGTCTCCGCAGACGCTTCTCCTGCATCAGGTCCAGCCTACTCCATGTCTGCTCAGGCAGCCGTGGCTGTGGGCAATATTTCCAATCCGGATGAATGTGCCGGAGGCCTCAGGGCCGGTTTGGCCAGCCTTGCTCCGGTGTCGGAGTATCTTCTCGCCAATGATCTCAGGGATTGCAACGGTTACAGGCTGCGCAGGCTTGCAGCCTGGATGCCGATAGCCGCTCTCCCGCCGGCGCAGAACGGGCAGACCATGATTCCGGCCCCCGACGGGCCGGTCAAGGACTCCATCGCCAGCCAGCTTAAGGGCGGCGACTATGCCGGAGCCCTGCGTGCATCCGAGTCTCTCGTCGGTGAATATCTTTTCTGGCTCGATTTGAGCCGCATGTCTGCCGAGGCCCTGAAGGGGATGGGCGAGGGCTTTTCGGATGCTCTGGCCGGACTGGAGACGGAAGTTGAGCTTTATGTGAAACGACTCCCCGGACTGGCCGGAATGAGTTTTGCGGACGGAACTCCCTTTGCCGATCCCAAGACCCGGTCATGGCTTCAGTCCATCGGCAGGGCCAAGGGCGGTGCTGCCGGAGATGCTGGCGAGAAGGGTGACGGTACTGCGGAAATTATGGACCGCGCCGCGCAACTTGCAGCGGACAAGAAACTGTTTGACGCAGTCTCCCTTGTTTATGATAGTGTTAACAGGTCTCCCTCCGTTCGGGCCCGCTTTCGTTTGCAGAGCGGGTTGACCGGGTTGCTTTCCGGTGAGGGGCAGGCAGGCGTTGCACTGGTTCATGCCGAATGTCTGCTTGAGCATCTTGACCGCTACGGTCTTGAGGAATGGGAACCTGAACTTGCCCTGTCCGGCCTGCTGGCTGCTTACGGTGCATTTGTCGCCGAGGGCGGGCCAGATTCCGGGACAAGAAGCGCGGAGATTTTGCAGCGCATCAGCAGGATCAGTCCTGCCGAAGCTTTGAAAATAAACGGATTTAACTGACGTTTTGAACTGTTCAGAGAAACTATTCAGCGGAGGTCTTGAATATGGCTAAAGAAGGTTCAGTTGCTCCCAAAGAGCGGGTCAACATTGTTTACAAGCCCGAGACAGGGGATGCCAAGGAAGAGGTTGAGCTTCCTCTCAAACTGCTGGTGGTAGGAGACTTCACCCAGAAGGAAGATGACCGGATGGTCGAGGACCGGGATCCGGTAAATATCGACAAGGACAACTTCAACGAGGTGCTTAAGGCACAGGATCTTGAACTTAAGATCGGCGTTGACAACAAGCTTGGCGGTGACCCGGATGCTCAGATGGCCGTTAATCTCAAATTTGAGAGCCTCAAGGATTTCGATCCGGACCAGATTATAAATCAGGTTCCGGAGCTTCAGAAGCTCATGGAGCTGCGCGAGGCGCTGAAGGCCTTAAAGGGACCTCTCTCCAACGTGCCGGAATTCAGGAAAAAAGTGCAGGGGCTTGTCGCCGATGAAGGCGCCCGCGAACGCCTGCTCAAAGAACTTGGAATCGAGTAGGGGGAAGATCGATGGCAGAAGAGAAACTTGAACAACAGCAACAAGTGGAAAGCACCTCCGAAGTCTCGCTCCTTGATGATATTGTCGAGGCAACAAAGCTTAAACCGGACGACGAGGCCTATTCCGTAACCAAGGCCGGGCTGCAGGCCTTCCTTGAGGAAATGGTGAAACCGGAGCGCGAAGGCGCAAAGGTTTCCGGCAATCTTGTGGACGACATGCTGGCACAGATTGACCAGAAGCTGTCCGCACAGATGGACAGTATCATCCACAACAAGGAATTCCAGCAGCTGGAATCCTCGTGGCGTTCGCTCAAATTCCTGGTGGACCGTACTGATTTCCGGGAAAACGTGCGCATTCAGATAATGAACGTATCCAAGCAGGATCTGCTGGACGATTTTGACGATGCTCCGGAAATCACCAAGTCCGGACTCTACAAGCAGGCATATACTGCGGAGTATGGACAGTTCGGCGGTCAGCCTTTTGGGGCTATTGTCGGGAACTATGATTTCGGTCCCGGACCGCAGGATATGAAACTTTTGCAGTATACGGCTTCAGTAGCGGCCATGGCCCATGCGCCGTTTATCGCTGCTGCCGGACCGGAGTTTTTCGGCATTGAAAAATGGAGTGAGCTGCCCAACCTCAAGGATCTGAAATCCATTTTTGAGATGCCGCAATACGCTAAATGGAACTCCTTCCGTGAATCTGATGATTCCCGCAACGTAGGGCTTACCCTGCCCAAGTTCCTGCTGCGCCTGCCTTACGGTCAGGACACACTTCCGGCCAAGAGCTTTAATTATCAGGAATCCGTTTCCGACGGCGATGATGATTTCTGCTGGGGCAACACCGCTTTTGCCTTTGCCTCCAAGCTTACCGATTCCTTTGCGAAATACCGCTGGTGCGCAAATATCATCGGCCCGCAGGGTGGTGGTGCTGTAGAGGATCTTCCTCTCTATCAGTATGAGGCCATGGGCGCGGTGCAGACCAAGATTCCCACACAGGTGCTCCTTTCCGAGCGCAGGGAATACGAACTGGCCGAGGAAGGATTCATCGGCCTGACCATGCGCAAGGGCAGCGACAATGCAGCCTTCTTCTCAGCCAACTCCTGCCAGAAGCCGAAATTCTTCGGAATCAGCAAGGAGGGCAAGGAGGCCGAGCTCAACTACAAGCTTTCCACTCAGCTCCCCTACATGATGATAATGGACCGTCTGGCCCATTACATCAAGGTTATCCAGCGCGAGAATATCGGTACCTGGAAGGAGCGCGGAGATCTGGAACGTGAACTCAATACCTGGATTTCCCAGTACGTTACCGAAATGGACAACCCCGCACCCAGTGTGCGCAGCCGCAGGCCCCTGCGTATGGCCAAGATCGAGGTCAGCGATGTGGAAGGCGATCCGGGCTGGTATCAGGTGTCCCTGAAGGCCCGTCCGCACTTCAAGTACATGGGCGCGGCTTTCACCCTGTCACTGGTGGGCAAACTGGAGAAGGAATAACAGCGTAGAAGGGGTCCGGCTGCCGTGCGGCGTAACCGCAGCAGCCACTGAACAGCTCAACCTTTAACCGGCAATTTCAAGGAGAAGGTTATGGCACTTACTTCGTATATGAAGGTCACAGGCAAGACTCAGGGACAGATCAAGGGTGACTGCACCCAGACTGGAGACAAAAAAGACACCATGCTTGTTTACGGGCTGGATCACAATGTGGAAATCCCCAAGGATACCCATACCGGTCTGCCTACCGGACAGCGCATCCACCAGCCTTTCACAGTTACCAAACACGTGGACAACGCATCCCCCAAACTGGCCCAGGCCTGCTGCAAGGGTGAGCAGCTCACAGTTCAGATCGACCATTACCATATCGACGCAACAGGTGTGGAAAAGAAGTACTACACCATCAAGATGGAAGAAGCCATCATCGTTAACCTGCACAACTACAAGCCGCTGACCTTTGTCACCGACAACAAGCCCTACCATGACATGGAAGAAGTCAGCTTCACCTATTCCAAAATCACCTGGACTTATGCCGACGGCAACATTGAATACACCGACGACTGGAAAGCCAGTTAGAAATGAATTGAAGCGGGGAGCTCAGGTGCTCCCCGCTTTGACAGGACACAGGCTGTCCATTTTACGGAGGTATTTTGAGCGGACAGAGGTTGCTTGAACGCATACGGTTCATGGAACAGGATCCGGACTGGCGTGATTCGGCAGAGCCGGGGCAGGTCGTTAAATCCATTCTGGATTACCTGCGGCTGATACTGAACACCCGGCAGGGAAATGCCCAGATCGCCCCTGATTTCGGGGTACCTGATTTTACGTCCATGATCGGGGCTACAGGGCTGGATGCGGTGCGCGGCATCGAGGAGGCCATGACCGAGGTTATCCTCAAATATGAGCCGAGGCTGTCCAATGTGAATATCCAGTTCGTACCGGAAGAGGATAATCCACTGTCTCTCCATTTCAAGCTGCAGGGGAAGCTGGCCCTTGAAGAAAATGAACTGCCGGTGGTTTTTGAAACGGTTCTTGACCCGGACGGCCTGATTTCGGTCAAGGACAGCTAGAGTTATTTTGTAAGCAGTGAATTTGAGCCGTTTTCAGGAAAATTGAAACAAGTTGTAAATTCTGCGGTTGTGTATCTTTCTCTGTGCAATTTTGGCATTTGAAACGGCTGAACCTTATTGAAAGGTTTTGGGATTCTTAAACCCTTTTGCAAAAGGGTTTAAGCCGCCGGAGGCAAAATCAGATAGCCAAAGTGCACAGCGCATCAAAGCCAGCCCTACAGGTCCGCCGGAGGCATCTGGATGATTGAGAAGTATTATCAGAGGGAACTGAGCCATCTGCGCGAACTTGCGGTGGAGTTTTCCAAAACCCATCCCGCGCTTGCGCCCATGCTTACCGGTCAGGGAGCTGACCCGGACGTGGAGCGTCTTCTGGAAGGTTCGGCCTTCATGTCCGGCATGATCAACCAGAAGCTGGATGACGAGTTTCCGGAGATAGTCCACGGGCTGGTGCAGCTGATTTTCCCGCACTACCTGCGCCCTATCCCCTCAACAACAATTGTCAGGTTCACGCCCAAACCGAGCCTTATGGAGAGCCTGCACGTTCCTGCCGGGTCACAGCTTGCATCCATCCCGGTGGGCGGAACTCCGTGTACTTTTTCCACAACTTTCGACGTGGAACTTCATCCCCTTTCCATAACCGATGTTCAGCTCGTGCAGGGGGTGGGCAGTTCAGGAACACTGACCATCAGCCTGGAACTGAAAGGAATCGGGCTTGACCAATGGGATGTTTCCAGCCTGCGCTTCCATCTTCCCGGGGATTCTGCCGCAGCTTCCATGCGCTATAAATTCCTTTTCAACTACATCCGCTCCATTCAGGTCAGCTCCGAGGGGGGAAGTCTCGCCGTTCTGCCGACCAGAAACCTGAAACCGGTCGGTTTTGAGGACGATGAGGCCTTGCTGCCGTATCCGTCTCAGGCTTTTCCCGGATACAGAATTCTTCAGGAATATTTCATTCTTCCTGAAAAGTTTCTTTTCTTTGAAGTTACCGGGCTTGAGAACTGGCGCAATCGCGGTAAGTCCGGGAAGTTCAAAATAATACTGGAACTTGAGAGGATTCCCCAGAATTTCAACCGGTTTTCCAAGGATGACCTGTGCCTTTTCGCCACGCCGGCCATCAACCTTTTCAAGCGTGACGCGGAACCGGTTGTGCTGGACCACAAAAGGCCGGAATATCAGGTCCGCCCGTCAGGTGATTCCGGTGGAGACTACGAAGTTTATTCCGTGGACTCTGTGGTCGGCTATGTGCAGGGGACAGTGGAAGAGAAACCGTACAAGCCTTTCCATATGTTCAATCCGCAGGCAGGGTCCCTTCCGGTCTATACCGTTCATCACCGCCGTTCTGCGGTGCGGGACAAGACGGATCTTTTTGTTTCAGTGGCCTATCCGTCCGAGGGCAGGGAACCATCAACCGAAACCCTATCCATGGCGCTGACCTGCACCAACGGCAATCTCCCGGAGAAACTGCGCTACGGCGATATATGCAAGCCGACGGCCACCTCTCCGGAACTTGCTTACTTTGAAAATATCCGCCAGCCGACATCCCCGGTACAGCCGCCGCTGGGCCGAAACCTGCTCTGGCGTCTGCTCTCGCATCTTTACCTCAATTACCTGTCCGTGGCCGATGTGGAGAGTCTGCGGGCCATGGTCAAGCTTTACGTCTTCACCGACACCCGTGATCGCGGGGCAGTGGTGGCCAACACCAAACGGGTCGAGGCCATCTCCGGCATGGAAGTACATGAGGGAGACCGGCTGGTACGCGGTCTGGTCATGCGCGGACGGGATATCCGCATGTCGCTCAACTGTGACGGATTTGCCAACAGCGGAGATCTTTACCTGTTCGGCTCGGTCATGAACCGTTTCTTTTCCGGATACGCTTCGGTCAACTGTTTCACCAGGCTGACAGTAGAGGATACCCTGAACAAGGAGATTTATAAGTGGATTGCGATGATCGGAAACCGTCCTCTGCTGTAATCGGAAACCTGCTCGAGAATCCGACCGGGTATTCCTTTTTTCAGGCGATACGTCTGTTGCGGCTGCATTCGCATTCCTGCACCGGCAAGGAGCTTGAGGCTTTTTACAGAGATCATCTGCGGGTCCGTCCGCAACTCTCTCTGGGCTTTCCGGCCACCGACCTGAGCGATATCGGGCAGGAGGAGAGGGACGGCGGGGACATCTATCATCTTGAAGCGACGTTTCTCGGTCTTTACGGGGCTTCTTCACCGCTGCCGGTTTTTTATACCGAGGAACTGCTGGCAGAGGCTTCCGATGACAAGTCGGTGACCCGTGATTTTGTCGATATTCTGAACAATAACGCTTACGTCCAGTTCTTCCGTGCCTGGAGCCGTTCCCGGCTGATGATCAAGGCTGTGGATGAAAAGGACAGTTCCTGGCTGGAACGGCTGAGCTGTCTGCTCGGTTACGGGCATTACAAGGCGTTTTCCCATGTTCCGCCCGAGTGCCGCCGTTTCCGTCACATAGGCCTTTTGACTCAGTATCCGCGCAGTGCGCTCGGCCTCGAAACCCTGCTCAAGGATTCGCTGAACCATTCGGACATCCAGATTGAGCAGTGTGTACTGCGCAAGGTCAAGCTGCCAGAGGACCAGCTTTTCTGTCTCGGGGAAAGTTCCAATGTGCTTGGAGAACGGTCCTGGATCGGAGAGGAACTGGAAGACCGTAACAGCAAATTCGCTATTGAAATAAAGAATCTTGATTCGGGCCGCTATCACCAGCTGCTGCCCGGAGATGGAGACGGCGATATGCTGGACAACCTTGTGCGCGGCTATCTTGTAGAGCCGTTCCAGTATGATCTTGTTCTGGAAATGAAGCCGGGAGAGGCCAATACCGTAGTGCTCGGTGGAGAAGGGTGGGCGTGCCTCGGCTGCGATACCTGGGTTTTTGCCGGAGAACACCTTGAACATGCAAAGGCGTCATTCCCCAATAAAGGCGGAAACGTCCATAAGAGGTTTGAATCATGATAAACGTAGACATCAGGAATCTGCTTTCGAAGTTGGACAATTTCAGCACCAATGCCCTGCACAACGCTGCGGGTCTCAGTGTTTCGCTCAGCAACTATGAAGTGTCCGTGGAACACTTTTTTCTGAAATGCATTGAGGATGTGAACAGTGACCTGCCGTTGATTTTCCGTCAGTACGGGGTAGAGACCGCCAGGGTGACAGCTACGCTTTCCGACGTGCTGCAGGATTTCAAGACCGGCAATTCCGGCAAACCCGTATTCTCTCCCATGCTTCTGGAACTGTTCGAGGACGCATGGCTTATCTCTTCCGTGGAACTCGGCGAATCACGCATCCGTTCCGGTGCCGTGCTGCTGGCGTTCCTTTCCAAACCAAATTTCTATGCCTCGGGCAACTATTCCAGCCTCCTGTCCGGCATAAACCGCGAAACCCTGCTCAAGGAATTCTGGGCCGTTGCCAAAGGCTCTGTGGAACACAAACAGCCTGCCGTCGCATCGGGTGCAGCCCCTGCAGGTCCGGCAAAGGGTGACGGCGGTTTTATTTCCCGCTTCTGTATAGATTTCACTGCCAAGGCGCGTGACGGGGGCATTGACCCGGTTTTCGGGCGTGACCCGGAAATGCGTCAGATGGTGGATATTCTGGCCCGTCGCCGCAAGAACAATCCTATACTCGTGGGTGAGCCCGGTGTGGGTAAGACCGCGGTTATCGAGGGACTGGCCCTGCGCATCACTGAAGGTGATGTCCCGGAAATCCTGAACGGCGTAACCCTGCTTGGTCTTGATATGGGGTTGCTTGAAGCAGGAGCAGGAATGAAAGGTGAGTTTGAGAACAGGCTCAAGGGGGTAATTGACGAGATCAAGTCCAGTGAAACTCCGATCATCCTGTTTATTGATGAGGCCCATACCCTTGTCGGTGCCGGAGGGTCCGCCGGGGGCGCGGATGCAGCAAACCTGCTCAAGCCAGCACTGGCCAGAGGTGAGCTGAAGACCTGTGCCGCCACCACCTGGACCGAGTATAAAAAATATTTTGAAAAGGACCCGGCCCTTGCCCGCAGGTTCCAACTGGTCAAGCTGGATGAGCCTTCGGTGGATACTTCCACGATCATCCTGCGCGGACTGCGCGAGAGCTATGAAAAGGCTCACAATGTTATTATCCGAGACGATGCCAACATTGCCGCCGCAGTGTATGCCGACCGTTACATTGCAGGCCGTTTCCTGCCTGATAAGGCTATTGATCTGCTTGATACCACCTGTGCCCGGGTGAAAGTGAACCTTTCGTCCAAACCCGGGGTACTGGAAGACTGCCAGCGCGTGGTTCAGGCTCTGGATCGGGAAAAAGCAGCTGTTGACCGTGACCGGATGAACGGTGTCGCAGTTGATGAGGATCGATACCGGAAACTGCTGGAAGAGATGGAGGCCAAAAAATCCGAGGCTGCAGAAATCAGCGAAAAGTGGCTCAAGGAGAAGGATGCCGCCCATGCCGTGCTGGACCTGCGCAGTCAGATTCAGGAAGCCGGAGACGATGAAGCGCAGATCGCGAAGCTCAAAGAAGAGCTGGACAAGGCTGATGCGGCTTTGGCCGTACTTCAGGACGGTAATCCCATGGTGCAGGTCGAGGTTACTCCTGACCTGGTAGGACGGGTTGTTTCCGACTGGACCGGAATTCCGGTGGGCAAGATGGCCCGCGACGAGGCCCGTGTCGTTGCCGATCTTGATGATCGCCTCAAGGCCAGAATCAAGGGGCAGGATCAGGGGCTTGCAGCCATTGCCGAAGTCATCAGGGCCTCCAAGGCCGGAATCAAGAATCCGGACCAGCCCATTGGCGTGTTCCTGCTGGTGGGACCTTCCGGTGTGGGCAAGACCGAAACCGGACTGTCTCTCGCCGACCTGCTTTTCGGTGACGAACGCTCCGTGGTTACCGTGAACATGAGTGAATTTCAGGAAAAGCATACCGTGTCCCGGCTGATCGGTTCGCCTCCGGGCTATGTTGGCTATGGTGAAGGCGGGATGCTCACCGAGGCTGTCCGCCGCCAGCCTTACAGCGTTGTCCTGCTGGATGAGGTTGAAAAGGCCCATCTGGACGTAATGAACACATTCTATCAGGTGTTCGACAAGGGCGTGCTTACCGACGGCGAAGGCAAGGACATCAACTTCAGGAACACCATAATCATCCTTACTTCCAACCTCGGCACGGATGTGATTCAGGAAATGACCGTCAGCGGGGATGAAATGCCCATGGACGCAGTTCTTTCCGCCGTTCGGCCCATTCTTTCTCAACATTTCAAGCCGGCACTGCTGGCCCGTATGAATGTGGTTCCCTACTTCAGCCTTGATCCCGATGCCATGAAGCTCATAACCCGGCTGAAGCTCGGCAAGCTGGAAAAGATGCTTCTTGCCAACAACAAGATGAAGATGAGCTATGACGAAACCGTGGTGGACCAGATTGCGGCTCGTTGTACCGAGGTTGAGACCGGTGCCCGCAACATTGAGTACATTCTGAACGGCAATGTACTGCCGAAGATGTCCAAGGAAATTCTGCTGCACATGACCGAAGGCGGAATGCCCGCGGCAGTGTCTCTCGGTGTGGGCGAAGACGGTTCTTTCACCATGGAATTTTCCGGGGAATAAAGACAGCATGAGAGGATAATTTTATGGCGGATACCTCAAAACCTAAATTTGCATTTGAATCCAAGGCGGTGGATAAGAACTCCTTCAGCGTGGTCCGCTTCCGGGGGACCGAGGGCCTTTCCACAATCTATCGGTTCAGCATCATGCTGATTTCCGAGAAGAGTGACCTTGATATCGGTGCCATCCTCCAGAACCCGGCAGAGTTCACCATCAAACGCGATGACGGGGATATCCCTTTCAAGGGCATGCTCAGTTCTTTTGAGCAGATGCATCAGGCCGGGAAGGTCTGCTTCTACCGGGCAGAGCTTGTTCCCAAACTCTGGTGGGCCACCCTGACCCATTGCAATCAGATTTTCCTGAATGAGACTCCGAAAGGCTTTCTCGGTGATGTGCTCAAGAAGGCAGGCCTCAAGGAAGGCTTGAGCTTTGATTTCAAGCTGCAGGGTTCATATCCCACCTGGGAATATGTCTGCCAGTATGATGAATCCCACTTCAACTTCGTGTCCCGCTGGATGGAGCGCGACGGGATGTACTACTACTTTGAGCAGACAGATCAGGGCGAAAAGATGGTGATAACGGACACTCATATTGCCCATTCCCCCATGAAGGAGGGCACGAGCCTGAGCTATTCCCCTCCAAGCAATCTGGACCATACCCATCGGGATGAAATCGTAAAGAATTTCATGCTCAAACAGCAGCCGTTACCTAAAAAGGTGCTGCTCAAGGATTACAACTATCTCAAGCCGAGTCTCGAAATGAAGGCTGAGGCGGTTGTATCTTCACAGGGCATGGGAGAGATCTACATTTACGGGGAACATTTCAAGACTCCGGATGAGGGAAGCCTGCTTGCCCGTATCCGCTCACAGGAATTCCTCTGCCGGGAGAAACTCTTTCACGGTGTTTCCACTGTTCCGTACATTCGCACCGGCTATATTTTCGAGCTGAAGGATCATTACCGCCAGGACTTCAACCAGCGTTACCTGACCACTGAAGTTTTGCACGAGGGAAGTCAGGAAGCCTATCTTGTTTCCGGTCTGGGCCTCAATCTTGCCGAGGATGCGGACAGGCTCTACTACAGAAATTCATTTACCTGCATTCCGGCGCAGACCCAGTTCCGCCCCGAGCGCAAGGCGGTGAAGCCGAAGTTTTCCGGAACGCTCAATGCAAAGGTGGATGCCTCCGGAAGCGGTCAGTACGCCGAGCTGGACAGTCAGGGCCGTTACAAGGTCATCATGCCTTTTGACGAGTCCGGGCGCAGCGGCGGTAAGGCCACAACCTGGCTGCGCATGGCCCAGCCTTACGGCGGAACCAATCACGGCATGCATTTCCCCCTGCACAAGGGGACCGAGGTCCTGATCACCTATATTGATGGTGACCCGGATCGTCCGATAGTGCAGTCCGCAGCTCCCAACCCGGAAAACCCCAGTCCTGTAAAGGACTCCAACCAGACAATGTGTCTTGTTACCACAGGCGGGCAGAACCTGATTCATTTTCAGGATAAGCAGGGGAGTGAGGGGATTCATCTCAAGACCCCAAAATCAAATACTTTTGTCAGACTTGGTTCTGCCAGTGCCGCCTCTGAATCCGGTGGTTCCGGAGAAGAAGACTCCGGTATGACTGAGGAAGAAGTAAAGAAGATTGCGGACGAGCAGATTGAAGAAAAGAAGGAAGAAGAGGCTCTTGTTCTTTCAACTGAAGGCAATATCAAAATCGGGGGCAAGAATATTGCCAGCTATGTGCTTGGCAATGAAAGTAAATTTGTCGGCGGTATTTCCAATGAGATTATTGCCGGGAATGATTTCAAGATGTTCTTGATAGGTAAGGAAGACGTTGTAATCGGCGGAGAACTGGGGGTCAAGGTCGGTCCCAGCAAGGAGATAGCCACCCATAAATCAGAACTGGAACTTGAGGTGGAAAAACTGCAGGGCGAGGTCAACCATATGTCCCTTGAACAGAACAGAATGTGTGTTGACCAGACCAACCTGAACGCCACCTGTGCGCAAATGCATGGTGACTTGAGTACATTGCAGGCGGAACATACGAACCTTGCCATGGATTATGATGAGCTTAAGGGGGCAACAGCCCAACTGGCGGGACAGTCCAGCAAACTGGCAGGAACAGTCGAAAAGGTCTGGGGAGAGATGGATACCGTGGCAGGCTGTCTGACCCATCTTTGCGGGGAAGTGACCGCGCTTGCGGGTGAGGACAACAAGATTGTCGGTGTCATGTCCAAAAGCATAGGCGAGACAACCAAGCTTGTAGGCAGTTCCTCCACTGTGACAGGTGAGACCAGCCAGATTTCCGGGGAAATGAACAACATCGCCGGGCTGATCAACAATATTTAGAGCCGGGACAGTATGAAGATATTCAAGGAAAAACAGCATTCATTCTTCCCGCGCCCGTTGGGAATCCGGGATAAGTTTTATCTCAGTGTCGGGATCATGGCCTTTTTTGATCTTAGTGATCCCGACAGCCTGAAGGATGAACAGGAGCTCTGGAAGACCGTGCCCGGACAGCTTGGCCCCAAGCCGGTAATTGATCAGGGTGTTCCCAAACCGCGCGGGGAATTCCTTGTGAGCGGTTCATGCTTTGCTCCGCGCGGGCAGACCCGTCCTGCATCACAGGTTCAGGTGCGGGTCGGTGAAACGGAAAAGACTTTGAATGTCTTCGGTGACCGTTACTGGAAAAACGGTCTGATCACTCCGGCGGAACCTTTTGTGGAAATGCCTCTGGTCTGGGCCAATGCTTTCGGCGGGCCCGATTTTTCCAGAAATCCGCAGGGCAAGGGCATGGGCAAGGTTCCCCTTCCGGACGGTTCCGAAGGTGTGCCTCTGCCGAACATTGAACTACCGCAGCAGCAGATAGGATCGCCATCCCAGAAACCTGACCCTGCCGGATTCGGCCCGCTGGATATGATGTGGCCGCAAAGGGCAAAAAAGAACGGTACTTATGATGAGAAGTGGAAGAATGAACGCTGGCCGTTCTTTCCGGATGACATGAACTATGAATTTTTCAATACAGCCTGTGAAGACCAGTTCATGGACGGTTATTTCAAGGGCGGCGAGCCGATTCTCATTAAAAATATGAACCCGGATATGCCGGTGATTGAAAGCGCACTGCCCCGCCTGCGCATGCGCTGTTTTGTAACCGTGGATAAGAACTACAAGCCGCACCGTTTTCCGGTGGGGCCTCTGCCTTCCCATCAGATGGGGGAAAACGAGGAGTTCCGGGAGGTCAGCACCCGGCTTGAAACGGTCTGGTTTTTCCCTTCAATCATGCGCGGACTTCTGATTTATCGTGGTACAACTGAAGTCTGTGACGACGAGGGTGCAGATGTTCTGCGGGTCTTGATCCGTCATGAAGCGCAGTCCGAGCAGCCGAAGTCCATAGAGCATTATCGGGATCTGCAGATAAGGCTACTGGATCGCGGGGTGGACATGGACCTGTCCAAGGCCGAAGAGACCATGCAGAAGGCCCAGAAGTCGTTGCTGAAAATCAGGAATATTCCGAAATTTGCCGATGACATCCGTCAGAAGGCTCTTGGAAACCGTCCCAGCATGCCCCTGCCGGAGCCCGGAGAAATGATGGCAAAGACCGATGCCATGATAGCCGAGCACAACGCGCTTATTGACCGGCTGGAAGCCATGGCCCTGAAAGCCCATGCCGAGCACGGGCATCTGGTGGAGATTAACTTCGGAATCTTCGATAAGTTCCGGGGAAAGCTTGCTACCATCGGAAAGAAAATGGAGGAAACCACCTCAAGGCTGTCGGTTGCCAAAGCCAAGATGGAGGCTATGCAGAAGGCTGCGTTAAAGGAGGCAGAAACCGGTATGAAGGGGGCTAAGGACAAGCTTCCCCGGATTCCGGGAGTTGATTTCGGTGAGTTTGACCCGGACGGGCTGATCCCTGAAGGCTTTCCTCTCAAGAAAAAGGTCGATCCGTGGCATGACCGTGGTTTTCCTTTTGTCGTGCGTTGCCGCCGGGCTCTTGAGGATGATTCTGAAACCATAGGAAAGCTTTCTGCACTGGGCATTGAACGAAAGACCATCAAGCGTACATGGATGGGGTTGAACAGGGAACCCGCGACGGAAGCTCCTATGGATTGGGGACTTGAGGGGGATGATGATTTTACGATCCCGGCAGGACTGGTCCTGCCCAGGTTCAACGGGCCGGTACTGAAACATATCAAGGTCAACCCGGCCGGTCTTGAGGAAGGGGAGTGCCTGCTGGTTCCCGGCTCGGATGAATCTCCGCTGTTTCTTCCCAGCGCCACCCTCATTGATTTGCCTACCATGCCTGCAGCCGCAGGCGCCCCTGTTGTCTGTGTCGGGGATGAGCTTCAGGGGTTGCTGATGGAACAGGAAGTCGGGGATTTCTGTTCCATTCTCTGCCTGTCCTCGCCCAAGGATAAACCGGGCAAGGAGGCTGCTGAAGCCCTGAAGAACGCTCAGGCCGTGTTGGTAGTGCGACCCGAAAAATGGGAGCAGGACAGCGTACTCAAGAAAGATTGGGCTGATTGGGTTTCCGCAATCAAACCCGCAATACCGCTGGAGCTGGAACACGGAGGAACTGTTTTTTATTCCCGCAAAAAGGGCAGTGATCTCCGGCAGTGGGTCCTGGATCATCTTCCCGAGGCCATGAGTGCTGAGCACTCCACGCAGATGAAGATGCCGGAGAAGGGCAGTCCCCCGGGTGAGGATTTTCTTAAAGGATTCAGGCCGCAGTTTCCGGATGTGAAAGGGCTGGCCAAGGGGATTCATGCCGAGGTCCAGAAGGCTATGGAAGCGAAGTTTGCTCCGCTGGCGGCCAAGCGCGAATCCATGCTGGCCGAAATGAAGCAGAGCCTTGCGAAGTATGAAAAGTACGGTGTTGATCCTGCGGCAGTGCCCACGAAGCCGAGTGGCATTAAGCAGAGTTTTGCTGAAATGGGTAATGAGTTTGCAGCAAAAATCAGGAGCCATGCGGCGGACCTTGAAAAGCGAAATCTGCTTTCCCCGGAGGTTGCTGCCAAGATGGAAAGTGACGCTGCAAAGGTTGAGAAACTCGGTGCACAGGCGGAGACTGAAAGTTCTGCCTTGCAGAGCAAGTTTGAGTCCATGAAATTGGAACTGGCTAAGGGACTTGAAAAACTGAAAGCCCGTGTTCCACCTGAAAAGGCTGTTGAAAAGCTCAAGGAGCACGGCTTTGATCCCGATGCGGTCTGTAAGAGAACCCGCGAAGAAGTCCAGCGCATGTATGATCAGGGTAAGCCGCTTGCAGGTTCAATTCTGACCGGGCTGGATCTTTCCGGTATTGATCTGAGCGGAGCTGACCTGACCGGGTGTCAGATCAAGGGGACCTCTTTCAGGAACGCCAGACTGGACGGGGCAAAACTGGTGCAGGTTCTTGGGAACGAGGCTGACTTCAGCAACGCGTCGCTCAATGGCGCGAATCTTGAGCGTGCATTATGCGGAAGAGCCGTGTTCAAGGGAGCTGATCTGAGTTCTGCTCAGGCCCGTCAGGCTGTATTCAAGGGGGCAGATTTCTCCGGAGCCGTGTTGCAGAGTGCTGATTTCGATATGGCAATCCTTGAAAAAACCGATTTCACCGAAGCCAATCTTAAGGGTGCACGCATCAACATGTGTATAGTAAGCGGCAAAGGAGATAAGGCTGATTTCCGTAACTCCTCCATCCGCAAAAGCATGTTCAAATCATCCTCACTAAACGGGGCTGATTTCAGCGAAGCCTCGGTGAACGAATCCCTCTTCAATGATGTTGATGGACGGAAGTCCCGGTTTACCGGAGCCAATCTGGACAAACTGCGTACCGGGCGCAACTCCCGTTTTAATGACAGCGATTTCAGCAACGCCAGGCTGTGCGGTGCAGCCCTGCGCGAAAGTGATTTTACCGGCGCTGATTTCCGGGGGGCCGACCTTGGTAACGGGCTGATCGACAACTCGCAACTGGTCCGGGCCAACCTTAACGGCGTCTCGGCCAGGGGAGCACGTTTCACCAAGAGCAATCTGGAAGGTGCGACCATGCGGGCCGCCAATATTCATATGGGCGGGCTGCGCAAGGCCCGGCTGGTGGATACCGACCTGCGCGGTTCGAATCTGTTTGCCGTGGATTTCTTCAAATCCGTGCTCGGAAACACCAGTTTTGAGGCAGCCAATCTCAAACGCAGCCAGTTGCACGGAAAACTCGAACTGCTGGATGATGATTAAATGAGCATACTGAATCGGGAACAGATACTTGCTGCAATAGCTGACAACAAGACTCTGGAGGACATCGACCTGTCGGGGGCTGATCTGTCCGGCGCAGACCTGACCGGCGGCAGGTTTCGCAATGTGAATCTGGCCGGGGCCGATTTTTCCGGGGCCAACGTGCTCAAGACCGGGTTCAGGAACTGTGTGTTCAACGAATCCCGTTTCGATGGAACCGACCTGACCAAGGTCAACCTGCAGGGAATGAGTTTTGTAGGGGCTTCGTTCAAATCCGCAAAGATACACATGTCCATGCTCCAGAAGACCGATTTCAGCGGTGCGGACCTTTCCGGTTCGGAACTGACCTGGACCATGGCCCAGCATTCCAGCTTTAAAGGAGCGGACATGCGGTCCATGAAAATCGTCAAGTCCGTGCTTTCCCATTCAATCCTTGACGAAGTGGACCTGTTCGGAGCCGGTCTGGACCGTGTGGTTTTTAACGATTCTTCCTTCAGGAAAACAAAATTCAAGGGCGGATCGTATTTCAAGGTCATGATGCGCGGGGCGGATCTGGAGAACCAGGATATTTCAGGGCAGCTGTTTTCGCAGGTGCTGCTGGACAGTGCCAATCTGCGCGGTGCGGACCTTTCCGGAGCGGACATGACCATGTGCAACTTCATGGGAGCTGACCTTACCGGAGCCCGGCTGGGCGGATCGGTCCTGCGCAGCTGCATGTTCAGCGGGGCAATTCTGCGTGAATCCGATTTCAGCCGTGCAGACCTGACCAAGGCTTACCTTGGCGGGGTGGATGCTACAATCGCGGATTTTTCCGGTGCGACCATGGTACATGCAATTTTTACCGAGGCAGTCTGTCAGGCAACAAAATTTATCGCTGCCAAGCTGCAGCATTCGGATTTTTCCAAGGCGGACCTTACCCATGCGGATTTCAGCCGGGCCTCAATGTACCGTGCCAAGCTGCACCGCATAATCGAGAAGGATACCCGTTGGGATGGAGCATCTCTCATAATGCTGCAGGGAACCGACAAGGATCTTGAAGAAGCCGAGAACTGGACGCATGGATAAGATGCCTCCGGCGGCCAAAGGAGCAAGCCCCTTTGGAATCCCCATTAGTTTAAAGCGGTTATTAATTTCAACACTCAACGGTGACAGAGCCTATTAATATGGCTCAGCCAGTACGATCAGAGGCTTACAGCGGTGGAGGATTTATGGATAATCTTGCGAGAAAGGATGAACAGGCTGTTCCTCAGCTTGAGTATGGACAGGTTGTATCGGTAGCCGGTTCTGTGACGGTTGCCACTTCTTTTGGTGAGCTTAAGGCGCAGAGGGCGGTCAGTTGTCTGGTCAGTCCTGAACCGGGCGATTCTGTGCTGCTTTCCGTTGATTCGCAGGGCGGTGCGTGGATTCTTTCCGTGCTTTCCCGTGCAGCGGAAACTCCGACGGCCCTTGAGGTTGATGGAGATACCACCTTGCGGGTCAGGGGCGGCAGCCTGACTATCGCCCCGGACGAGGAGTTAAACTGTATCAGCTCGAAAGCGGCACTGCATTCTGAGGAAGTGGAGATCTCTGCAGGTACGGTTTCCCTTACTTCGCAGTTCTTCTCCAGCAATGTGGAACGGGTCAAAAAGGTCGCCGGAACCGTGGACGACATCAGTCGCGAATTTACCCGCAGGGTGGTCAACTATTTCCGGTTCACCCGTGAGCATGAAGATTGTCAGGCCGAGTCGCGCCGGGTGCTGGTGGACGAAACACTGACCATGCAGAGCAAGAATTCCATGATTGTTTCCGAGGAGCACGTTAAAATAGACGGTGAACTTATCCATATGGGATAGAAGGAGATAAGTATGTTCGCGCTTACCATGGGAGCAGGCATGGACATGGGCTTTCCAGATGTCTGCCTTACCCCGGCCGGGCCTATTCCCGTGCCGATTCCTTATCCGAATATCGCTGAATCAGCCACTTCCGCCCCGGCGGCATACAATGTCCTCTGTGACTGCATGCCGACCCTGAACCAGACCTCTCTGGGGCTGGTCAGCGAAGGGGATGAACCCGGCGTGGAACTCGGCGTTGTTTCGCACCTTGAATCCGGGCAGACCGAATATATTGTCGGCTGCATAACCATTCTCGCGGACGGGATACCGGTTCAGCGGCTGACCAGCGTGACCGGTCAGAACAGTCTGGGAGTGCTGCCCAACGCCCCCGGAGTCTGCATCTGTCCGAGCCAGTGCACTGTCCTCACGCTCGGCTGATTGTCATTTCGGGTATTTCGTCATGGTATGCCTCCGGCAGCTAAAGGAGCTAAGCCCTCTCTGCTCTCCATATCCGTAAGACTCGAAGCGGAGCTTCTCGCCTAACGGCTAGTGGGTCTTTGGAATCCCTATTGGTTTTAAGATGTTAATTGCCGAAGCTGAATTGTTGTGACTCGTGGTTTTGATTGGAAATGATTAAGCAAAAATAACCTTACGAAAGCGGCGAAGCCCTATTAAAAGGTTTTGAAGAGTCCAGAGAAACTTTTGCAAAAGTTTTTTTGGCCCCCGGAGGGCCCGCCGGGAGGCCCCCCAGAGGGCCGCCGGAGGTATCATATGTCGAAAAGTGTATTTATATCTATTCTTGAAAAGGACGAGGCCAAGGGTAAGGGTCTGTTCCAGACAGTTTCCCGTTACGGGCTGGGCGTGAACGGTCATTTCTGGTCGGACAATCTTGAAAAAATGGAATGGGCAGGTCCCATTGCCGAGCTGGACAGACCGGAAACTGGCGTCTGGCTGATCAAGGGCGGCAGGGCAAGCTTTGAGAATCCGGATATCCGTTTCGGATTGGGGCTTCTTGCCGCAGCGGTTCAGGCCCGGCGAGGACTGGGTTTTCCGATTCTGTGTATCTGTGATGACGGAGAACTGGCCACTGCAGCATTGCCGACCACTCTGCGTGGCGCAGAGGTTGTGGAGGAGTCGAAACTTGGCGTCAAGCTTGCGGCCAAGGCCAATATGCCGATCAAAAAAATTGATGCGGAATACCGTTTCGATCTTTATGCCCTGCCCAGCCTGGGACTGTGGATTGAGGTCGGTCCTGCTCCGGGGCATGAATGGAACGGCGCACTGCTGGGCGTCTGCGGAGGAGAAATCAGTGCTCACGGGGTTGGATCTGCCGGGCAGCTGCCGGAAAGATGCGTGCTCAATTATCCCATGAAGGGCCTGAAGATGGAACTCGGCGGCAGGGAATTTGTGGGCTGGGCGGTCAAGAACGCGCTTGGTGAAAAGGATTCGTATTTCGTGAAAGTCGGCGGAACGCCGGATGCGCTGATTTTTGGTGCCTTCCCTGACGGTGATGACGTGGAGCTGTTTTCGCTGCAACTGAGGTAGCTGGTCTGCCCGTACTGAAAAAACTGGAACCGTACGCAATGAACTCTGTTCCAGCTTTTCAGGGTGTTGGTTTATTGTTCATGTGGCTTTGATCCGGTGCTGTTTCTTGTTCCCTCGGTGGTTTTAAACGGTTCATGTTTACCAGTTGAAACCGAATGAAAACGGCGCATTTCCGGGCAGGATTTCCGGTCCGGGAGTGAGTGATATTTCAAGCGGAATTGTTCCTTCGTACTGAGGCTTGGCTTTGATTTCAAGGTCATGCGGAGCCGGATACCCCTGCCGTTGCAGGAAAAGGGACACCGCTTGGGTCAGATCTGTTTCAAGTTCCATGAATTCGGCACGTCTTGATGTTGAAAGCTGGATCAGGAAATGGATAAGCCGGGACAGGTACAGGCGAAGATTGAACGGTCCGCCATCCATGGATGTGGAGTGCAGGGTAAAGATCTGGTCGCCGTTGAATGCGGGGGCATTTATGCCAGCCAGTCTGAAATCCTTGATCCGTTCCGTTCCGAGTGGCGGATTTACCGGAGATGGAACAGGGCCTTCGGCAATGGGAAGACCTTCCAGACGTATCTCGGAATGGTTGGCAAAGCAGGTCGGACGTCCGTGTATGGCCAGACTGCGGCCGCACAAGGCAGCCATGCCCCAGACCGTACCGGTCCATAACGGGCCTTTTTCCGTCAGGGATGTGATTTCGTACCCGGTTTCACTGCTGAGCATGGTCCTGCCCATGACGGAGCCCACACAGAGCATTATCCAGCCTGCGGAAGGCTTTTCGCGGAGGGTTTTCCAGCGTCCGTACTCGGCCCCTTCCAGCAGTGAGGGAATGAAGGGCAGTTTTTTTATTTCCGACCAGTTGGGCAGTTCAAGGAATTGCGGGCCTATCTGGATAAGGGTCGGGGCCAGCATGGATTCGGCAAAGTTCATTGTCAGCTCCAGTTCTTCCATGGAGCGTGCCGAGTTGCTGAGGGCCCGGTCCAGCAGGATCAGGTCCGGAGGGGATTCGGCAAGGTCGTTTTCAAGCTTTTCCAGAACGGCAGGAAGGTTGCCCTGTGAAACCGGTACAAGCCAGAGCTCTACAGTTGCTTTGCTGCCGGATGGAACCTGCCTGCAAAGAAGTTCCAGCCCCCGCCATGCGGATTCAAGCTGCCGGAATAGCGGGGAGGAGAAAACGGCTTCAAGCAGCGCGCTGTGTAGTCGTTCCAGCTGTGTGTCTGCCCCGGATGAACTGGTTGCGGGCTGATCTGCTCCGCCTGTGTCCACCATGGAAAACAGATCGTCGAGAACTTCTGATTCGGACGACCGTGCTGCTGATACGGTGGGGGGCGGAAAGTTTACAAGCCCGGCCAGTTCAGGAAACTGGGCCCTGAATGATGCTTCGGAGCTGTTTTTGCGCAGGAAGTTTCTGGCCTCGGTAACGGTTTTTATGAAAGCGCAGTTCTTTTCGATTTTTCGGGGCCTGAAATCGGCCATTCTGTTGATGGAGACCGAAATGGAGCCGTCCGGACAGATGTCGCGGTCCACGGGTATGTCGATGGCCGGGCGGATTTCTCCCAGAGCCTGATCAATGGATAATGTGTCCGTTTTGATAAGGGGAGGCTTCGGCGTTTCAAGTGCCGGGGAAAATGGGGCAAGGGCCAGAATAATGAACGGGGGCAAATCAATCTGCATGCTTAACTCCTGCTCTCTGCTCAGTGGAAGGGTTCTTGCGTGCATAGTACCCCATCTTGGCCTGATTGGGAAACAAAGTGTGATAAGCCGGAGTTGGAAGAGCATATGGCGTCGACATTGATGTGCTTTATGTGTAAATTGGATCTTAATAGCGGTGTTTTCATCCTGTAGCTCCAAACATGAAATCGGAGGGCGGCCTGTGCGTACCTTTTGCCTGATAAATTTGTTTGCCGTGTTTTTCCTGATCAGCGGCTGTGGCGGAAATCAGAAACCGGTTAACCCGACAACTGTAACTACTCCAGCGTCCAGCCCGGACCAGATGAAATGGACCTACCAGATCAACGCCATCACCTTTAACCTTGGGGTGGACAAGAATCTGAATGAATATGACGGTGCGGCTCATACCCTGCTGCTCTGTTTCTATCAGCTTTCAAACCTCAGCAAATTCAATGAGCTTTCCGGAACTTCCACCGGTATGGAAAAACTTTTTAACTGCACCAGCTTCGATCCCAGTGTGACTCAGGTGCAGCGGCAGTTTGTTCAGCCGGGGCGCAATGCCACCATTGTCATGGACCGTGCGGAAGGAACAAAATTTGTCGGCGTAGTGGCCGGTTATTACGATCTGCAGGGCAGCGGTTCCCGCACCTGGCAGATTCCCATGGACGTTACAGAAACAGGGATGCTCTGGTGGGGGGATACATGGTATGCTCCGGCCAAGCTTGATGCCATGATCATTCTCGGGCCCCATGAAATTCAAAAGGTAGGGGAGTAGGCGTGCACGCGGATAAACCTCTTTTCTGGCATCAGGGACTTTTTCTTCAACCGCAGCATTTACAGCTGGCCGATCTGCATCAACTGCACCGTTTGCGGGCAATTCGGCAGTATGGACATCCGTATTTCTGGGGTATCACCGGACTCAAGCTGCGTGAGGGAGCCCTTGAGAGAAAGAATTTCGAAGTGACCGACATAGAGGTGTTCTTTGATGAAGGACATCTGGTTACTTTTCCCGGTAATGCCCATCTTGAGCCGCGCTCCTTTGACAAGTCCTGGCAGGAAGAGGGGGAACCCTTCATGGTCTATCTGGGCGTGCGCAAGTGGAACCCGGAAGGCGCAAACGTTTCTCTGGTCGAGAATTCAGTGTCATCGGTGAATACCATGTTCGCGGTTTCACCGGACCCCGAGGAGCAGCCGGATCTTCTCGGCAGCGGACCGGTGGCCCAGATAAAGCCCATGCGCTATGTGCTGCGGCTGTTCTGGGAGGAGGAACTTCATGATCTTGGTTCCTACCATATCATCCCGCTTGCCCGGCTGATACTGGACGTCAATGAAGTGCGGCTTGATGAAAGCTTTGTGCCGCCGTGCCTGACCATGAGCGCGTCCAAGTGGCTGCACAATATTTTCCGGGATATCAGTGATCAAGTTGTTTCCCGCTGCCGCCGTCTGGAGCAGTACAAGAATCCTACCGGCCTCGGTTCCGGTGATCTTGATTTCACCTCGACCGTGTTCCTTCTGGTGCTGCGGACTCTGAACCGTTATGCACCGCTGCTCAGGCATTATGTGGAGGCCCCGCATGTCCACCCCTGGGAGGCCTTCGGGCTGCTGCGTCAGATCATCGGGGAGCTGTCATCGTTTTCCAGAGAGATGACGGCCCTAGGGGAGGGGCCTGACGGGCGCAAGCTTCTGCCTGATTACGATCATGAGAACGTAGGCAGTTGCTTTGAGGCTGCCCGCACCATCATTGCCAATATTCTGGACAGCCTGACTGCAGGTCCTGAATTCATGACCCAGTTTGTGTTTGAAGATCCTTACTTCACCGCAGCAATTCCGGAAAGAGCCTTTGCTCCCGGAAATACTTTCTGGTTGCTGGTCAGGACTGAAAAACCGGAACAGGCTTTGCCGGAACTGCTGAAGATTGCAAAGCTTTCGGCCACCCACGGCATGAGCACACTTCTTGCCCGGGCTGTTCAGGGCATAAGCCTTATGCATGTGGAAAACTTGCCGCCGGGACTGCCGCGTACCAAGGGTGCCTTGTGCTTCCGCATTGATACAGAATCTCCCCATTGGGATGATGTGGTCAGGTCGGGAAGCATTTCACTTTACTGGGATAGCGCACCCAGTGACCTGTCGGTATATATTGCCGCCATGAGAGGATAGGGTTTTATGCATCTTGCCGACTGTTTTATTGAGCTTTTCGCCTACATACGGCTGCTGACCGGATCGCCTGAGATGTCCGGGGCGGAGTATGATGCTGTGCGAACGGATGTGACTGCGATAATCAAGCGTCTGGACGACAAAGTTGATCGGCTTGATGTTTCGGATGAACTTTTCGATGACGCCCGGTTTGCGGTTTTCGCTTGGGCGGATGAGGCCGTACTCTGTTCCGGATGGACCGGGGTCCGTGACTGGCTTCGCCATCCCCTGCAGAGGGAATATTACGGCACTGCAAACGGCGGTGAGGAATTTTTTGAACGGCTGGAAAAGCTCCTTAGCGGACAGGGCGGACCGGTAGACAGCAGTATTTTTGCCGATTTCGGCAAGGAAGGTGACCCGGAAGCGGAGGGTGTTGCGTTGCAGAACGGGGCTTCCGAGGTTCTGGAGGTTTTTGCGCTCTGTCTGTCACTTGGCTTCACCGGAAAGTATTTCAGCGAATCGGATGGACCGAGGCTGCAGACTCTCCGCAGGAACTGCATAGCCAGAATCCCCGGACGGGCGGCTGAAAGCGGGGAGCCTGCGTTTCCGCAGTCGTACGGTACCGGCAGGCCAGCCTCCCGTAAATGCTGCTACGGAAGAGTTTTTGACCCCATCGCCATGATTTTTTTCATTCTGCCCCTGCTGGTGATTGGCGGAATGTATCTGGCTTACAGGGGCTTGCTTGAGAACAGCCTGAAATTATGGCTCGGCTGATGGAAAGGAGCAGCAAGGCATAAGCTATGACTAAATTTTTACTTAATCTGCTTAAAATTGTTCTGCTGGTACTGCTTTTCGTGGCGGCAGCCGTGGGCTCCTATGCCCTTGTAACCTATCTGGGCTGGCCCTGGTGGGCCGGAGCAAGCCTTTTCGGCGGGGTTATAGGTCTGGTGGCGGCCGTGCTGTTCCTGCGCAAGTGGATGCTGCGTCGGCGTGAGAAGAGATTTGTTAAACGTATAGTTGATCAGGATGACTCGGCCATTGCCGCTGCACCGCTGCATGAACGTTCCCGCCTGCAGGAGCTTCAGAACCGCTGGATGGAGGCGGTGGACCTGCTCCAGAATTCCGAGCTTCGCCGTCACGGGAATCCTCTTTATGCTCTGCCGTGGTATATGGTCTTCGGTGAATCAGATTCCGGTAAAAGTACTGCCGTAGCCAGCAGCAGGCTGACCTCCATTCTTACCGATGTCGGCCCTACACCTGGGGTTTCCGCCACCCGCAACTGCGACTGGTGGTTTTTCGAGGAAGCCATAATTCTCGACACAGCCGGAAGGTATGCCATCCCCATTGATGAGTCCCGGGACAAGGAGGAATGGGAAAAATTTCTGACCCTGCTGGTTAAGTACCGCAGGCGCGAGCCGCTGAACGGGCTGATCATCACCCTGCCGGCTGACCGGGTGCTTTCCGGTGATGAGGATTCCCTGCATGAATACGGGCGCAGCCTGCGCCGCCGTATAAATGAGCTGATGCGGGTTCTTGGGGTGCGCTTCCCGGTTTACGTACTGCTGACCAAGGTTGACCTTGTTTTCGGTTTCAAGGGGCTTGCTGAAGTTCTTCCTTCCGAAGCCCGTTCGCAGGCCATGGGGATGGTCAATGAGGCGGTTGTTGAAGATCCGGAAGTCTTCGTGGATGCGGCCGTATCCGGTGTTATCGAACGTCTGCGGTCTTTGAGGGTTACACTGCTGGACCGGGAGACCCGGTTCGATCCGGCTTTTCTTCTCTTTGCGGATGAACTCAACCGGTTGAGACCGCGTATCCGCTCATTTGTTTCCGGGGTGTTCGAGGATAATCCCTATCAGGAACAGCCGCTTTTCAGGGGAGTGTTCTTTTCAAGCGGGGAGCAGAGCGGAGAACAGAGTTCGGCATTTCTCGACAGCCTTCCTTCCCTCAAGAGTGTGGAAAAAAAGCTTCCCGGCACAAGGCAGGGGCTTTTTCTGCATGACTTTTTCTCAAAGGTCCTGCCCCGTGACCGCAACCTGTTCACCCCGATAATTGAATTTCTCAAATGGAAGCTCCTGACCAGAAACCTCGGCATGGCAGTCTGGTTGCTGCTGCTCTTTTTTGTCTGTGGACTGTTCAGCATGTCGTTTATCGGTAACCGCAGGGCTCTGGATAATCTTTTCACTGCGTTTCCCAAGCCTCCGGTCTTTTCAGACAAGGTTGACCAGCAGGTTGTGGAGCTGGAGGGGTTCCGCAGTAAGATAGTCGATCTGCATAACCTCAATTCCAACTGGTGGATACCAAGGATGGGGCTTGATGTCAGTGTTGAAGCCGAACAGCGGGTGCAGCGTATTTTTGTGGATAAATTCAATTCCGTTCTGCTTGCCCCCATGGACGATAAG
Organism: Maridesulfovibrio sp. FT414; assembly: GCF_050916235.1. Lineage (GTDB taxonomy): Bacteria > Desulfobacterota > Desulfovibrionia > Desulfovibrionales > Desulfovibrionaceae > Maridesulfovibrio. The sequence continues at coordinate 1,337,365 of NZ_CP104854.1, read as the reverse complement.
CTGAACCGGGCCATCGGGAATCTGGACGCCGGATCCCCCGAGGCGCTTACCAGCGATTTCGTAAAGCTGCTGGGCTGGCGAATTGACCTTATTGACAACCGTCTTGAAGGCGGGAAGATGATTCCTCCAGCCTCGTTCGAGCTTCCTTCCGGGGAAGCCATTGCCAAATCGGTGGACGGATTTACCCCGGACCTGATGAAGTATTTCGGACAGCTTTACACTTCCTATCTGGAATGGGGTAAGGATACGGAGGCCTTATCCGAGCAGCGCCTGTTGTTGCAGGCCCGGCTGGGCAAGGTTTTCAGTCTCAAGGGTGCCGATTTCAGGTGGTTGGTGGACTGGGTCAACAACAACCCGGAAGTTCAGTCCGTTACTTTACGCGATTTCTGGGGCGGGCCTCTTCTGCATTTTGAAAATGAAGTGGTTGTGCCTTCGGCCTATTCCTCAACCGGACGAATCATGCTTCAGGACTTCCTTTCCGAGCTGCGCAAGGCAATGCCTGACAGCAGTGATTTTGAGAAAAGGGAAAAGGCTTTCTGGATCTGGTACGCAGGAGAGTACTACAGCATGTGGTATTCCTTTGCCGAACAGTTCAATAACGGAGAAAGGCAGCTCCTGACCAAGGATGATTACCGCAACATGGCCCAGTCCATGTCCGGGGCGGATAACCCTTACTTCAAGCTTATAACTAGGATGAAGGACGAGTTCAGTCCCATAAAGGATATAATCACTCCACCTGACTGGGCGGAGCAGGTTTTCTATTTCAATATAGTCATTGCCCAGTACAAGGCGGTAAAGGCCAGAGGAGTGGAGGGTTCAACAGAAAAGGCTCAGGATTCTCTGCGTAAGATTGTTTCCGAACTAGGCGGTAAGGTTGCCAAGGATATTGAACTGCGGCTGGAAGTTGCCAAACGTCTTGATGAGTACATGCAGGTGCTTGGCGATATGGCCGGATTCACAGCCAGTCAGGAGATCGCTTTCAAGAGTGCTGCAGCCCTCTATCCTGCCACCGGCAATGTAGCCGGTTCCGGCGGAGCCGGAGGAGACGGCAAGGGCGGGGAAGGCGCGGTCAAAAACAATCCCGTGGACGGAGCTACCAAGGCTATGGCTGCACTCAGGGCGGAAATGCGTTCAAACGGTCCGGGAGAGCAGGCTTTCTGGTCTCTTGTGGCCGGTCCTCTTGATTTCATGGTCTATGTGATAACCATGGAAGCGTCCTGTGAACTGCAGCAGCTCTGGGAAGGACAGGTTCTTTCAGAGACAGCCCATGTCCCTGCTGACAAGCTCCGCACGACCCTGTTCGGCAAGACGGGACTGGTCGACAAATTCACTTCCGGCAGTGCCGCGCCGTTCCTTTCCCGCGGAACCAAGGGCTGGCAGAGCCGCAACTGGCTGGGCATTCCGTTCCCGTTCCGTGAAGAGTTATTTACTTTCCTGAATGACGGGGAACAGGGAGCACAGGAAATTCAGCCGGAATACAAGGTCACCATTTCCACTGTTCCCACATCAGTGAATGCCAACGCTACTCAGGAACCCTACGCCACCACGCTTACTGTTGAGTGCGGAACCGGCAGGCAGGAGCTTACCAACTACAACTATGCCGAAAACATGGTCTTTACCTGGAAACCTGAAGAGTGCGGTACAACGACTCTCACCGTTCGTTTCCCCGGTATGGATCTGGTCAGAACCTACGAAGGCAAGCTCGGCTTTGCCAAGTTCCTGTCAGAGTTCCGCAATGGCGAGGTCAATTTCACTCCCGCCGATTTCCCGGATCAGGGCAAGGGGCTTGAAGGGCTCGGCGTAAGCTCGGTAAAGGTCGGCTACAATATTCAGGGCGGCGTTCCGCTTATCCAACTGCTGGCAATCAAGCCCCTGAATGTGCCCGACATCATCACCGAATGCTGGCAGCATTAAGGAGACGTTCCGTGCTGACTATTTTCTACCGGAGATTCTACATACTGCTCTTTCTTGTCTGGCTCGGAGCTGCCTCAGGGATGTTCATCCTTTCGGTGTGGGGCAATTTTGATACGTTCATCAACGATTTTAAAATGATCGTAAAAATGGGGGCCGGTAATGCGACCAACGGAACCGGAGACGGGGAAGCAGCTGTAATACAGGTAGTGGATAAGGCCGGGGAGGCAGTCCGCCGGGAAGTAGTTCGCGAAGTGCGGACCATGGAGAAGGATGTTGACAGGGTCTTCGGAGATAATGCATCCGCTGCAAAACCGGTATTCAACCCCATCCAGCGCGAAATTAAGGCTGATCTTGCCGCCAACCGGACAGTTGCCGCTTCCGCCCAGGCTCCTGCTGCCGGAGATGTCGGTGAACTTACCGTCATCGATTTTACCCATACACCGGAGCAGTTTCTGGCAAGGTTGACCACTACCGAAAAAGTCGGCAGGGTTACCTATTTCTGGATGGATAAGCCCGCCAGACTGGTCGTGGATATGCGTGGCAAGTGGACTTACTCCACTCGCAGGGAAACCGGGTTTGTGGACGGATTCATTGGACTATTTGTGCTTGGCGGGCATCCCGACAGGTTGCGGATGGTATTCTTTTTCAATGACCAGAATGCCACCAAAGGTAAAGCACCAGAGCTGATCAGGACCCCTGAAGGGCTTGATATAGTGGTGGCCGACCCAGCCAAAGGTGTTCAGTGATTTTGATGCACTAAGCGTTTTTGCTGTGCTTATCCAATAGCCTGTTGATCTTGCATGCTGCGCAGGCGGCTCCGAAACCGTTGTCTATGTTTACTACGGTTACTCCGCTGGCGCAGGAAGTGAGCATGCCCAGCAGAGCCGAAAGTCCTGAGAAATTCGCGCCGTAGCCTACTGAGGTCGGCACCGCGATAATCGGCTGTTCCACCAGTCCCCCGATAACGCTCGAAAGCGCTCCTTCCATGCCCGCAACCACGATGAGGACGGTAAATTTTCTGATTTCCTCAATGCGGTGAAAAAGGCGGTGTATTCCGGCCACCCCTATGTCTGAAATGATGGCGGCCCGGCTTCCCAGCATGTCGCAGGTGACAAGCGCCTCTTCGGCAACGGAAAGGTCCGATGTCCCGGCAGTGATAATGCCGACTTGTCCAGATCCGTATTTTACTTCCTGACTTTTGCAGGTCAGTGTGTTGGCGGTGGGATTGTATTCCACGTCCGGGAAGCGGCCGAGTATATATTCGGCTGCATCTTTGGAAACCCGGGTTGCAAGCACATTGCTGCGCCCGCACATGTGCTTGAATATGTCAGCTATCTGTTCCGGACTTTTGCCTGCCCCGTAAATTACTTCCGGAAAGCCGTTACGCAGGGCCCGGTGGTGGTCGATTTTGGTATGGCCGAGATCCTGAAAAGGCAGGTCGCGAAGTTGTTCCATGGCCTGTTCAACATCAAGGTTTCCGTCGCGGATGCTGCTAAGTACAGCTTTGAGTGCTTCGTTGGAATTCATGTTAAATCCTTATTGCTCGGCAGGGATGCGGTTGAGGCTGCCCATGGAGTAACCGCCGAGGTCCAGCGTTACGTGGCGGTAACCCAACTTTTTTAGCTCGTCGTTGATATTGTATTTCGTGCAGGCGGCGATGAAATCAGGAATACTTTCCTGTGGAATTTCAATGCGGGCAACATCTCCGTGATGGCGTACCCGCACGGCGGGAAATCCTATGCCCATCAGAAATATTTCCGCACTTTCAACCTGCCGAAGGGCCTGGTCCGTCACTTCCGCATCAACAGGCATGCGTGAAAGAAGGCAGGCGAAGGACGGCTTGTCCCATGTGGGAAGTTCAAACTGTTTCGAAAGCTCGCGGATATCCTGTTTGTTCAGGTCCGCTTCCAGAAAGGGGCTGGTTATGCCCAGTTCCCGCAGTGCCCTGATTCCGGGCCGGTAATCGCCGAGATCGTCGACGTTGGTTCCGTCCAGCACTTGGTAAAGACCCCGTTCTCCCGCTGTTTCCAGCAGTCTGCCGAAAAGCAGCTTTTTGCAAGTGTAGCAATGTTCAGGCGGATTCATGCGCAGCTCATCCGGAAAAGGCATTTCAACAATGACGTGCCTGACCTGCATTCTCTCCGCAGACTGCTTCGCTTCATTCAATTCCCAGCGCGGGACATAGGGAGTGGAGATTGTTGCAGCCACGGCCCGGTTTTCCAGAGCCTGTTTTGCAGCATGCAGGAGCAGGGTGCTGTCCACCCCGCCGGAAAAAGCCACCACGGCCCCTTTGGTTTCGGCAAGAACAGCCAGCAGTCGTTGATATTTTGAAGTCGCATTAGTCATAGTTGAATGAGTCTGCTTCTGTTTTTCCGCATATGTTTGTCTCCGCTGCATATCTGCTCCTATTATCTTTAGACTTGATGTGGAGCTTCCAGCCGGAGGCGAAACTAAATTTATTTAAGTCCTGCGCACCTTGCCGATTTCAAGATAAACCTCACCGATGGGGATTCCGTGTTTGCGTGCCAGTGCACGGCAGTCTTCCAATTCCGGCTTGGAACGGATAATTTCGCCGTCTAGGATGGCGTTTTTCATGGTTACCGGTCCCAGCGGGGTATCAATCCTGTCGAATGACACGCCGAGCACAGATTTTTCAATGGGAATGCTCTTGATGCCCAGCGTGGTCGTATGCCTGAAGATCAGCCGTTTGAAACGGTCCTCGTCCTCGTGGCTGCAGAGCAGGGAAAGTGTCGTTGCCGGGCGGTTCTTTTTCATGACGATCGGAGTAAAATGTACGTCCATGGCTCCGTCCTCCATGAGCTGTTCCATCACCACCCCGAGCATTTCGCCTGTCATGTCGTCGATATTGCATTGCAGCAATCTGGACTGGACTACGGGCAGGGATTTAGTCTGCCGCTCGACTTTTGCGAGATGCACCCGCAGCACATTGGGGATTTCATTATCCCGGTGTCCGATGCCGTAGGCTGTTTTCCGGACAATCATGCGCGGGGAGTCAGTAAAGTTGTCAACAAGGGTGGCGAGAATGGCAGCGCCAGTTGGTGTGGTGGTTTCTTTCTGGACAGCCCCCTGAGTTGTGGGACATCCGGCCAGAATTTCGGAAGTGGCCGGGGCCGGAACAGGCATGCGTCCGTGAGCGCAGTCCACAAAACCCCCACCTAGTTCAATGGACGAGCACCACACTTCGTCTATTTCAAGCTGGTGGAAGCAGATGGCTGCCCCGACTATATCCACAATGGAATCCGTTGCTCCTACCTCGTGGAAATGTACTTCATAAAGATCTTTGCCGTGGATGACTGCTTCGGCCTCAGCGACTTTTCTGAAGATGTCCAGACTGGTTTTCTTGACTGCATCGCCGAGAGAGGAACGGCTGATGATTTCTTCGATGTCTTTCAGGTTGCGGTGTTCATGCTGGTGGTGATGAGCGTGATCATGTGTACCGCAAGGGGCATGTTCATGGTGATCATGCCCATGCACGTGTCCGTGATTGTGGTCGTCATGATCATGGTGGTGATGTTGGTGGGCAAGGTCAACATCAACGCGAGTCCCGAAAATTCCCTTGCGGGAATCCCTGACGATTTTCAGCTTGTATTCGTGGTCGAGGCCGAGTCTGGACAATTCGGTTGCGAGAAATTCGGGGTCAACTCCAAGTCCGATCATGGCGGCAAGGTTCATGTCACCGCTGGTGCCTGAAAAACAGTCGTAGTAGAGTATGTTCATCGTTGTTCCGTAAACGGCGGTTTGGTCGCTGTTTCGTCGTTGAAGGCGGGAGCCGGATAACCGACTCCCGCTGTTTTTGTTAGTCTTTCCTGTTGGACATGAAGCTGTCCACAATTTTCTGCATGTCCTGCTGTTCGAAGAAATCCTTAACGCGGACAAGTTCCTCGGGGATGCTGATATGCTGGGGACAGTGTTCGGCACACTGCCCGCATTCCACACACTGGGAAGCGTAGGACGGTTCACCCGCGAATTCACCTGAGAGCATCAGTGCATACTGGAATTTGCTCATTTCCTCCTTTTCCTTGAACATGGACGCGGTGTTGAACAGCTCGAAACAGGTGGGGATCCTTACCCCAGCCGGGCAGGGCATGCAGTAGGCACACCCGGTGCAGCCTACCTGCATGAGTTCTTTATATTTATTCGCGACCTTATCGACGATGGTCAGTTCCTGTTCGGTCAGTGATTCGGGCATTGCTTCGGAAGCAATGGCAATATTCTGATCGACCTGGGCATCGTCATTCATGCCGGAAAGGACCACGGTTACCTCTGGATGGTTCCAGACCCAGCGCAGGGCCCATTCCACAGGAGGGCGGCTGGTTTCGGCGGTATCCCAGATCTCCTGCACGCCGTCCGGGGGAACCGGGGAGCTCAGGTTGCCTCCACGCAGGGGTTCCATGATCATGACTGCCATGCCCCTGGATGAGGCATATTTCAGACCGGCGGTTCCGGCCTGATTTTCGGTGTCCAGAAAGTTGTACTGGATCTGGCAGAAGGTCCACGGGTAGGCATCGGCGATGCGGGTGAAATCTTTTGCAACGCCGTGGAAGGAGAAGCCTGCATAGCGGATTTTCCCGGACTCAAGGGCCTTGTCCAGAAAGTCCTTTACACCGAGTTTTTCGACCCTGTCCCATGAATTGCCTTCAACGGCGTGTACAAGGTAATAGTCGATGCAGTCCACGCCGAGCCTTTTGAGCTGTTCGTCAAGATAGGCATCCATATCCTGTCTCGACTCGACCAGCCACTGGGGCAGTTTGTCGGCGATATTCACTTTTTCGCGGTAGCCGTCCCGGAGTGCCTTGCCGAGAACCACTTCGCTCTCTCCGCCATGATAGGGCCATGCGGTATCAAGGTAGTTCACCCCTTTGTCGATGGCCTTGCGCATCTGGGCTATGGCCCTTTTTTCGTCGATGGCTCCGTCTTCGGTCATGGGCAGGCGCATTGCACCGAAACCCAGAATGGAAAGTTTTTCACCTGTTGCAGGTATGTTGCGATAAAGCATGTTCTCTCCCTTTATTTTGATTGCCGGTTTTCCTGTGTCCATATGGAAATCCGGGCGTGGTTGGCTGGCTCAATTTATCGATCAACAATATCATAAAACCGGCGCAGGTGATCAGATGAAAGGTTGAACCTTTGGTTTTTTTGGGCATGTCCCGTCCAGACCCAGTCGGGAATCAATGGTTTTTCTGTTTCAGTATTTATATCTTGCTGAATTCTGTGTTCGGCGTTATGCGGTCAATACCATGGTCTTGGGTGGCAACTGTCGGTCTTGGCTTGTATTGGATTTTTATTTAAAATGCGGGCTGAGCGGATGCTGCTGAGGGGAAACCGCTTTAAGTCATGTAGCCCCGGTAGCCTTTATGTTGGACCATGCCGGTCATGGCTTTGTCTGTTTTAGTGGCCGGATGTGGATCATTTCTGTTTTAAAATTATTTGTTATCTGGAGTAGTCGAGATGCCCGTTAAGGTAGTCTGGTTCAGCCGAGCCTCGCTCAGGACGGCTGTTCCTGTGTTGTTTTTTGCCCTGTTTATGCTTGCCGGATGCGGGCTCAAGCGTAATCCTCTGCCCGTGGCCCTGCAGCCTGTGGCTACTGTTCCCGGATATGAGGATATCCGATTCTTCGGTGATACCACGCCGAAGCATATGGAAAAAGTGATGCAGACATGGGCGGAGTTGAGCAGACAGCCCGGAAGGTCTACTGAGATAAGTTTTCTGAGCCTTTCCGGCGGCGGGGCGGATGGAGCTTTCGGCGCAGGTTTTCTCTGCGGCTGGACCAAGCGCGGCGACAGGCCGGTCTTCGGTCTGGTGACCGGGATCAGTACCGGGGCACTTATAGCTCCGTTTGCATTTCTTGGTCCTGACTATGACAATTTCATCAAGGTTTTTTATACGACGTTTTCAACAAATGACCTGATCCGCCAGCGTTCCTACATTGATGCCGCATCCGGTGATTCGGTCTACAGCACCGAACCGCTTAGGGAAGCATTGAAGAAGTACGTGAACAGTGAATTCATTGCCCGTATAGCCGAGGAGCACCGTAAGGGCAGAAGGCTGCTGATCGGAACAACCAACCTTGACGCCATGCGCCCTGTCTACTGGGACATCGGAGCCATTGCCCAGTATGGAACGCCTGAGTCAGATCAGCTGATTCGTGAAGTCATTCTGGCTTCCGCTTCTGTGCCTGTGGCATTCCCGCCGGTTTATTTTAAGGTTATGGCCGACGGTAAAATATATGACGAAATGCATGTTGATGGCGGTGTTTCCAACCAGGTGTTTTCATATCCGCCCAGTGTCCATCTGGCGGACGAACTGGAGAAGATCGGCGAAAAGCGCAAGATTACACTTTACGTGATCAGGAACGATTCCCTGATGTCCGAGGGGCAGCAGGTTGATCCCTATCTGGGGGGAATCGCAGCCCGTTCGCTGGCCGGACTTATCCGTAATCAGGGAATCGGGGACCTTTACAGGATTTACTATACTGCCGAGCGTGACAGGATTGATTTCAAGCTGGCATTTATTCCCCCGGATTACAAAGAGGAATCCGACGAGATTTTCAGCCCCGTATACATGAGTAAGCTATACAGCCTCGGCTTCAGCATGGCTCTGGCTCCGGACCCGTGGCACAAGGCTCCTCCATCCTGCCTGACCAGTCCGGCAATGGCCGGGGATGTCCCGGCAAGGGTGCTGGGAGTGCAGTAGCTTAACATCAAGAAGGCCCCAGAATCATTGATTCAGGGGCCTTTTTCTTTTGGTCCGTCTGTTGTTATTCGTCCTTGAGGTCTTCCACTATCCGCTGGAGTTCGGAGATCTGTTCGGCAAGGGTTTCCAGAGCCATGGTGAACTCACGGGCCCCGTTTGCCGTTTCCAGAGTGATGCGGTTGATCTCTTCGATTGCATTGTTGATTTCTTCCGAGGTGGCAGACTGTTCCTCTGCTGCAGTGGCAATGCTTTGGATCTGAATGGCACTGCGTTCTGCCCCGGCAACGATTTCCCTCAGTACACTTCCCGAACTTCCGGAAAGCTCACTGGCCTGCTCAATGCGGCTGAAAACAGTTTCCATTGAGTCAATGTTCTCGTTGGCCACCCGCTGGATTGCGCCGATGGAGCCGGAGACTTCACTGGTTGCGGTCATGGTCTTTTCAGCCAGCTTGCGCACTTCATCCGCAACAACAGCAAAGCCGCGCCCGGCCTCGCCTGCTCTGGCAGCTTCAATGGCCGCGTTGAGGGCCAGCAGGTTGGTCTGGTCGGCAATATCGGTGATTACACCGATGATGGCTTCTGTTCCTTTGGCCTGCTTGTCCAGCTCTTCCATGTTCTTCTTGAGGTTGTTGACCTCGGATACTGTCCGCGAGAGGGATGAACGGGACTGTTCCACAACATCGGAACCGTCCTTTGCCTTCTGCTGGGAGTCGGAACTGGCCGAGGCGGCGTCCCCGGCATTGCGGGCTATTTCGAGCACGGTGGCGTTCATTTCTTCCATTGCAGTGGCTGTGGTGGCTATGCGTTCGCTCTGAATTTCTGTTCCCTGAAGCAGTTCCCTTGATTGGAGGGACATCTCTTCGGATGCGGAGACCACGTATTCCAGAACACGTTCAACCCTGTCCGCAGCATGGCGCAGGCCCTCAGATCTGGCTCTGTCGGCTCTTTGCCTGGCTTCTTCTGCCTCGGCTGTTGCCTGTCTTGCCTTTTCCGATTCCTGCTCTGCCTTACGTGTCTCTTCTTCTGCCTTGTGGATGGTCTTTTTCAGCTCACCGATCATAGCCTTCAGTGATTCTGCCATGCGGCCGATTTCATCCTTCTGGTTGATGTCGAGCACTGCGTTCAGGTTGCCCTGTGCCACGATTTCGGTAAAGTCCGCCGTCTTGAGAATCGGCTTGCTTATAACGCTGGCAAGGATCAGCAAGACGATGAGCAGGACCAGAATCGCGGCAACATTTACGCTGATGCTGATCTTGGCAATAGCGTCAGCCTGCGCTTCAACCTTGTCCATGGGCACAACAATGGCGATTGACCACGGGTAGTCAGTCTTACCAACCCGCACGGGGGCAAAGGTGACGTATTCCTTCAGCCCGGTAGTGGGCGAGGGAGCTATGTAGGAATATGTGTGCCCGTTCTGGATGGCCTTTAGTATTTTGCCTGTATGCTCGTTTTTCATGGTCTCGGAGAGGTTCTTGGCCTGCATTTCCGAGTCGGGGTGAGCCACAATGGTGCCTTTGTTGGTGATCAGGTATGCATATCCTGTTTCAAACGGCTTGATTTGAAGTACTGTTTTCTGAAGGTCGTTGAGGTAGAAATCAACCCCTACGACACCGGCGTTTTTGCTGCCTTTTCTGACCGGGTATCCGGTGGAGCAGAGCCAGAAAGTCTTTCCGTTTGTTTCCCAGGGATACGGTTCGGTGATGGTTTCGACATTTCCTGACATGGGGTTGTCAAACCATGCCTGCCCGACGAGGTTCTCCTCCCCGGCAAAAGATTCGGCTATGGCTCCGCCGTCACGATAATACCAGTTGCGGTAGGCACCCTTGTATTTGTCCCGGTATTCGTCTTCGCGGTTATCAAAAGCCCGGGCCGGAAAAGTACACCATGATCCTGCAAGCCCGGGATGGCGTTTGAGGGTTTCGATCAGGATGGAATCAAGGAATTCGCGGTCGGGAATGGTTTTGTAGTTTGCTCCTTTCTCAAACATGGCGGCAAGGGTTCTGGTCACGGTCAGGGCTTTACCCATGGTTTCCGAAATCTCGTTGGCGTAGCCTCTGGCTTCTACCTGTGCCGTGTCGGTGGCCTGCTTTACAGCCATGTCTCTGGCCTTTGTTGTCATTATCCATGTGCTGGCAGCTAGCACCAGCAACACCACAATAAATGTGGGGATGATGATCTTGTTTTTCAGACTCCAGTCCTTGAAATTCATTGTTCCTCCCTGTTTTGGCTGGATGTCGCGTCTTTTCCCGGGCCTCGTCCCGGTCAGAACGACAGGCTGATGTGAATGAAAGTGCATTTATCCTAAAATATATCGCTCAGTTTGATGATTGTGTAAAGGGTGGGAGGGCATTCTGTTAAAATTTAACATGCATGCTGGTCGGTAATTGGTGTATGGATCAGTCGTTGACCTGTTGCTCCTGGTTACGGAACGTGTCCTGAAATAGACGCCCGAAATAAGTAGGAGCTGAAATGCTTTTATCAGCAAGAGCTGATGCATGATTCAAAACAGTTATTCACATTCAATGCTTGAATCGGCCAAAAAGTAGAAGAATGATCTGAGGCAGTGGAGTTAATGGTCGGAACTGAGGGCTGAGGGGCCTGTTTTCGGGGTAGCCTGAGCATTCCATTCTTTTTCGCAAAACGGGCCGGACAGACTTACCACCCTGTTCCTTCCCCTCTGCTTGGCTTCATAGAGCGCCATATCCGCCGCTTCCATGAGTCTTGCCGGGGTTGTGAGCTGTCCCTCGTTTGCGGCTATTCCGATGCTGACGGTTAAAGAGTAGTTTGCCGAGTCCACCTTGAATGATGTGGATTCTATCTTTTCGCGGATGCGTTCGCCGATGCTTGCGGCTTCTTGCGCACTTGTATCAGGGAGTATCAGGGCGAATTCGTCTCCCCCCAGTCTTGCCAGTACATCATTTTTGCGCAGAAGCCGTTCTGCAATAGCGGCCAGATGGCACAGACCCTTGTCTCCGACCATGTGCCCGAATGAGTCGTTGACGGTTTTGAAGTGATCGATGTCGAAATAGGCCAGCGAAAAAGTCCTTCCTTCACTGACGGACCTGTCGATCTGTTCAAGCAGTCTGTATTCGAACATGCGGCGGTTGGTTATACCGGTCAGCGGATCGGTAACAGCCTCTTCGCGAAGTCTTCCCTCTTCCCTTTTCCTCTGTCAGATGTCGATCAGGATTCCCGCTATTTGTTTGGGGAGACTGGAACTGTCCCGGCGGACACTGCTGTCGGTGCGATAAATAAGACGAAAGGGATTGTTTCTGATGGGCTGAGCCTGATATGAGTTTTGAAATTGATACTGGCGGTCAGAGTCCGGTATATTGATCTTCGTGATCCTGATTCCGTCATAGCGAATAAAAAGAACAACCAGGAGCGTTCCACCATGTACTGCCTTTATGCATTCAACGGCGAACTCATGTGTTTTGTCCATGTGCTTTTAAACGGACTTGATATGGCTGAGAAAGGGAAGAAAGTTGTTATTGTCCTTGAGGGTGCTTCAGTCACTCTGGTCTCCGAGCTGGAGAAGGAGAGCTGCCCGTTTCATAAATTATACATCAAGGCAAAGGCTCTGGGACTTATTGAGGGGGCCTGTAAGGCCTGCTCGGTGAAACTGGGAGTCAAGGAAGAAGTCGAAAAGGCAGGAATTGCGTTGATAGGGGAAATGTCTGGCCACCCAGCCATGTCCGGATATCTGGAAAAAGGGTACAGCGTGATAACCTTCTAGCCGTGGACTCCGGACGACGAAGCTGCTGCTGAATACAGGGGTGCCACCCGATGAATTCCGACCGGGAAAGCCTTTCGATGGGAATTTTTCAGTAGCAGTGAGTGTTCACAGCAACAAAAGAAAATGAGCCGCACCTGCCATGTGTGCGGATGCGGCTCTAGAGCGACCGATTTTTACCAGCTGTCTTCGTTATCGTACTGCCAGCCGGATTCTTCCGGTTCAATATCCTGTATTTTTATGAAAAAACCATCGTCAGTTTCAGTTACAAGAACGTCAGCCCTGACCCAGCGGTCCATGTATTCTTCAAGTCTTCCTGTATTGGATCCAGGTTCGACAATGTATTCTTCTTCATTGTCTACCAGTATGGCGTACTGGTAGCTCTCATCGTCATCATCGCTGTAGGGAATTACTTGACCATATATGGTTTCTGGAAATTCTTCACTCGACACATCAGCTCTCCGTTAAAACATGAAATAAAGTTGCAGACAGGCTCGGTCAGGAAATTGCTTTCGCAAAAACCGCGTTACCCTTTTCCGGGATAAAGAAACGGTAGTGGCGGGTCTGTCTCAGATATCCTTGGGATTCAAAGAAACTCCGGGCCGCTTCGTGGGCCTTGTTTTCAGGTACCTCGCAGAAAATGGTGCCGGATTCGGCAGCTGCGGCCTGCCGCGACACCTCATCCAGAAGGGCCGATCCTATACCGATTTCCCTGAACTCTTCGTCCACTGCGACCAGATAAAGTTCCAGACAACCCTCCTCGCCGGGGATATTACCGAAACATGCAAATCCTGCAAGTGGTTCTTCATCGCCGTTCACTGCCCGTGCTGTAATGAAAACGCAGTAAGGCTCGCCTTCATTATATGCTTCTTCCCAGACAGACTGTTCCAACATGGTCAGCTTGTCCTGTGAAAAGCACTGGCAGTTGGTGGCCAGTTCAAGAATCTCATCAGCATCGTCGGGGTCCAGCCCAAGCCCAAGTTTGAGCTGGATTTCCGGGTCTGCAGAAGATTCGTTGTCCCGTGGTTCTGTTCTTTCTGAATACATTGTAATTCCTCTCTTAATTGTATCAGATAGGCGTAATCGCAGAATCTCTACAGAGCATACAGCGTGCCAGACGTAAGGCTCTTAAATATAAGGATAAAAAATGAATAACTTGCGGTGTTGGGAACAAGGGGTTCCTGTTTTTGTGGCGGTCTGCCTGTAAGGTGGGCAACGAACAGGGTGAAACAGGCTGAAACTGGCGAAAATGGGAAATATCAGAGTGAAATCGGGCCGTGTCGGCGATAATAAAACCTGCACGTTTTGAGAACTTAAAATTCTTATTTTTGTGTGTCGAGAGAACTTATAGTTCCTGTCTGGACTTAAAAGCCTTTTTGCTCAGACCGTGCTTATTCATGAGTTTATTGAGCTGCCTGGTTGTAACCCCGGCTTTTTCCGCTGCCCGACTGATTCTCCCTCCGGTGGAAGTCAGCAGCCGGGTGAGGTAGTCCAGCTCAAAGGAGTCGATGGCGATCTGTCTGGCTTCTCCGAGGGGCTGGTCGGTGTATGAGTGATGGCGTACCGGGCTGTCCTGAAAGAATTCCACCGGGAAGCTGGTTCTGGTAAGCTGCGGACCGGTTTCAAGAATGCAGGCCCGTTCAATGACGTTTTCCAGTTCGCGGACGTTGCCCGGCCAGCTGTACTCAAGAAAGGCATCAAGAACATCAGGGGCGATTGATTCGATGATTTTGTTCAGGTCTGTACTGATCCGGGATATGAACACCTTGGAAAGGTGCAGTATATCCTCACGGCGGTCCCTGAGGGGAGGGAGGACAATGGGGAACACATTCAGGCGGTAGAAGAGGTCCTGCCTGAATTTCCCGCTGGCGCACATCTCGCTGAGGTCTTCGTTGGTGGCGGCTATGACCCTTACATTAAGGGGAATAGCCGACTCTCCGCCGATGCGCTGGACCTGCCTTTCCTGGAGCACGTTCAGCAGCTTGATCTGCACGGCAGAGCTGATGGTCCCGATTTCGTCCAGAAATATGGTGCCGGAGTCGGCCAGCTCGAACTTGCCGATTTTACGTTTGATCGCGCCGGTGAAGGATCCTTTTTCGTGACCGAAGAGTTCGCTTTCCACCAGAGAATCTGGGATGGCACCGCAATGCACGTTGATGAAGGTTTTACGGCGGCGTCCGCTGTGGGCGTGGATCAGCCGGGCGATGAGGCTTTTACCGGTCCCGGTTTCACCGGAGAGGAGCACTGTTGTTCCGGTATCGGCAACCTGCCGGACTTTGCGCAGAACCTCCTGCATGGTCCTGCTTTTTGTGTTGACCACGTCCTTGTATTCGTCTCCCCAGAACTGGTCGCGCAGATAATCCAGCTCGGAATGGCGGATGTCTGCCTGATGCACTTTTTCAATGACCAGCTCCAGTTCCTTCTTTCCAACGGGATGGGTCAGGTAGTCGAAAGCTCCTGCCTTGACCGCTTCCACTGCTTTGTCCGACTGGTCGCTGCCGGCAAGAACCACAATGGATGCGGACGGGAACTTGTCGCAGAGTTCGTCAAGGGCAAGATCAAGGGAACCGGATTTTCCGAGCAGGGTGTTCAGGTCAACGACAACAGTGTCAATGCCCTGTTGCTCCTCGCTGGTGATATCGGGGATTGTTTCTGCTTTTTCAATTACAGTCCGTCCGGACTGCAGTTTTTCGGCAACACTGCTCAGCTTGTCACGGGTTCCGGATATGACGAATATTTTGCGCACTTTCAGCTCCTTGCTGTGGAGAATACTTTTTTGACCGGACCGGTCAATACAAATAATCAATTCGTACGGGGATGAATTCCTGAATGTAATTGAAATAGGGAGTTAAGACGCGTATAAATACACTATTTATAGACGGGAATTTTTCTCCGGTCCTTTCCGGGTCTGCATATCAGGCTGTTGAAAAACGGCGATCTGCGTCGTTGCTTCCAAAGGTTCGAATACTCACGTTCATGGAGTACGCTTCGGCCTTGAACCTTTTTTCGCGTCTAGCACGCTTTTTGGGCAGCCTGTTTTTTTGATTATTTCAACGGGCTGATATGTTTGTTCAGATGAAATTCAGGGAGTTGTTCATGACCAGAAAATGTATTCTTGTTGCGATGCTCGGTGCGGTGATAACTCTGCTGGTCCTGTGGGTGACCGGTTTTTTCAGTCCGGGGATGATTGAAAAGGGGCGGGTGGTCCCCACCCGCAGTACCGAGGCTCCGGCCGGTACGGTGGTTGCCCGTACGGAATCGGTCCCGGTGTATTATGAGGCCGTGGGAACCATCCGTCCGGAGACCGAGGCCTCCATAGAAGCTCAGGTGACAGGTAAGGTGCGTGAGGTTCTGGTAAGGTCCGGGGAGCGTGTGAAAAAGGGTGACCGGCTGATCATTCTGGACAGCCGAGAATTTACTGCCCGGCTTGAACGGGCGCGGCATGGGCTCAAGTCTGCCGAGGCTGCTGAACGGCAGGCCGGGGAAGCCATCAACTCCGCCCGGGCTGAGTCCGATACTGCGACCGCCACCTGGAAGCGCATGAAGAAACTGTATGAAGACAAGGTTGCCACCCGTGACGAACTTGACCGGATGGAGGCCGCCTATCTGAAAGGCAAGGCCGGTCTTGCTCAGGCCATGGATGGTCTTGATGCCGCCCGGGCCGGGGTGCTTCAGGCCCGTAAATCGGTCGAAGAAACGGAAATCAACCTCGGCTACACCACCATAACCGCACCTGCCGATGGTGAGGTGGCAAAACGCACTGTTGAGCCCGGGGATCTTGCTTTTGCCGGAAAGCAGCTCATGCTCATCCAGACCGGTGGTTCCCTGCGCCTTGAAGCCCTTGTCCGCGAAGGCATGATCGGAAAGGTCCGTCCCGGACAGGAATTGGAGGTTGAAATTCAGGCTCTGGGCGAGCGTACTTCCGGTATTGTGGAAGAGGTCGTTCCTTCGGCGGATCCGCTTACCCGTTCCTTTCTTGTAAAGGTAGGGGTTGCCCCCCTGCCGGGCCTTTATCCCGGCATGTTCGGAAGGCTGCTCATCCCGCTGCGGGAAAAGAATATCGTGCTGGTTCCCCGGAAGGCAGTTTCCCGTATCGGCCAGCTTGAGACCGTGCTGGTAAAGAGCGGCGAACTATGGGAACCCGCATACGTGCGGACCGGCAGGGTTTACGGCGAAAGCGTCGAGATCCTTTCCGGTCTCGGCGGCAATGAGACCGTGGGGCTGAATATTTCAGGCAGCGGGGGCGAGTGATGGCAATGGACCAAAGCACACGCACTCAGGGGTTGATCGCTTCGGCGGTCCGTTTCTTTCTGCATTCCAAGCTGACCGTGATTCTGGTCGCTGCGGCCCTGCTGCTCGGCGTGGCGTCGGTGCAGCTGACTCCGCGGGAAGAGGAGCCGCAGATAGTTGTTCCCATGGCCGACATCGTGGTTCAGGTTCCGGGAGCCGGGGTAGAGGAGGTTGAAAAGCTGATCACCACGCCCCTTGAACGAATCCTGTGGCAGATAGACGGGGTGGAGTATGTCTATTCCATTTCCCGCAGGGATGCATCCATGGTCACGGTCCGTTTTTTTGTGGGGGAGGACCGGGAGGAGTCCCTCATCAAGCTACACAATGCCATTGCCAAGAATACCGATCTGGCTCCGCGCATTGCTGCCGGCTGGGTCGTAAAGCCTGTTGAAATTGACGATGTCCCCATTGTGAACCTGACCCTTTACCCGGCTGCGGGTCGGGATGACATTTCCGATTTTGAGCTGCGCCGTGTGGCGGAGGAGCTTTCGCAACGGCTGTCCGAGGTCGAGGATCTTTCGAGGGTCTCCCTTGTTTCCGGGCGGTCCCGGGAAGTGAGGGTGGAGCTGCAGCCAGAGCGCATGGCCGGTTTCAACATTTCACCGTTGGAAGTTGCTGCCGCCCTTGAGGGCGCGGACCAGTCCGCTGTGGCTGGCAGGGTCCTTTCCGGCAATCGGGAGATAACGGTTTCCGCCAATTCATTTCTGGAAAACGCTGCCGATGTCCGTAACCTTATCGTCGGCGTATTCAATTCACGACCGGTCTATCTACGTGATGTTGCTTCCGTGACTGACGGGCCGGAAGAACCGGATTCCTATTCCAGGATCGGTTTTTCCCGTCTCTACCTGACCGGAAGCGGGCTTGAACCGGAGCAGGCTTCCCGTCCGGCAGTGACCATCGCCCTGTCCAAGAAGAAAGGGACCAATGCGGTCAAGGTGGCGGAGGCCGTGCTTGAACGCATGGAGCAGTTGAAAAAGACCGTGCTTCCGTCCGGTATTGAAGTGGAAGTGACCCGCGATTACGGCAAGACCGCCGATGCCAAGGTCAGCGATCTTTTGAGTTCGCTGGGATTTGCGGTGGCTACCGTAGTTGTGCTGCTGGCCCTGACGCTGGGCTGGCGGGAAGCATCGGTTGTTGCTCTGGCTGTCCCGATCAGTTTTTCTCTGGCCCTGTTCGTCAATTACCTGATGGGCTACACCATCAACCGGGTAACCCTTTTTGCCCTGATCCTTTCCCTCGGGCTGGTGGTGGATGATCCCATCACCAATGTGGACAACATCCAGCGGCACATCCTCATGAAAAAGAAGAAGCCTGCGGAAGCGACTCTTGATGCCGTGGCCGAGGTTCTGCCGCCGGTTATCATGTCCACGCTGGCGATTATTGTATCGTTTGTTCCCCTGTTTTTCATTACCGGAATGATGGGACCGTACATGGCTCCCATGGCTGCAAACGTACCCCTGACCGTGACCTTCTCAACAGTGTGCGCACTGACTATCGTGCCGTGGATGGCTTTCCGCCTGTTGAAGGACATAAAACCTAAATCCGTGGGGAACCATGATGGTCCCGGAAGGATAGAACGTACCTACAAGGCGTTGATAACCCCGTTTCTTGACTCGCGGCCCCGCCGCTGGGTGCTGGTCGGCGGGATCGTGCTGGGTCTGGTCTTCTCCATGGCTCTTGCCGGAATGCGGCTGGTACCGTTGAAGATGCTGCCTTTTGACAACAAGAACGAGTTCCAGATCGTTATTGATATGGATGAAGGAACTCCGCTGGAACAGACCGACCGGGCCGTGCGCGACTTTGAACAGGTCCTGCGTTCCGTGCCGGAGGTCACCAACTTCGTGACCTATGCCGGGGAGCCTTCTCCCATGGATTTCAACGGGCTGGTTCGCCACTACTACTGGCGCAACGGCGGGCATATGGCCGACATCAGGATCAACCTTGCAGACAAGTCCCTGCGCAAAGAACAGAGTCATGCAATTGTACTGCGCCTGCGTCATGAGCTGGAAGCTGTGGCAGCAAGGCACGGGGCTTCGATACAGATTGTCGAATCCCCTCCCGGTCCTCCGGTAATTTCAACCATTACCACCGAGGTCTACGGTGCCGAGGATCGCCCCTATTCCGCCCTCATAGAAGGGGCCAAGCAGATTGTCGGAATTATGAGGGATGAGTCCGGGGTTGTTGATGTTGATGATTCAACTGAAAGCGAACGGATCATGGTCGATTTTGTGCTGGATAAGGAAAAGGCCGGTCTGCACGGGGTCAGTGCACGTGAAGTTGTCTCTACTCTGCAGATGGCCCTGTCCGGCATGGTTCCGGCAACTGTCCATGTTGACGGCGAACGCAATCCTCTTCCGGTCAGGCTGATTCTTCCGCTCGTACGCCGGGCGGATGTTTCCTCCATGTCCCAGCTCAAGGTCCGTACGGCGGACGGCAGGAACGTGCCGCTTGCCGAGCTTGGCGAGCTGGTGGAAATCAGTCAGGAACAGCCCATATATCACAAGAATCTCAAAAGGGTGGTCTACGTGTTTGCTGAAATGGCCGGGCGCGCTCCGGGCGAAGCAATTCTGGACATGCAGGCCCGGCTGGACAAGGACCCGCTTCCGCCTTTCATCTGGGCGGAGTGGGCCGGGGAAGGCGAATGGCAGATCACCCTTGATGTGTTCCGTGATCTTGGACTAGCTTTTGCCGCGGCCCTGATAGGTATTTACATCCTGCTGGTTGTGGAAACCGGTGCGTTCGGCATGCCGCTTCTGATCATGTCCGCCATTCCCCTGACTCTGCTGGGCATCATGCCCGGCTTCTGGCTCCTGAACCTGTTCGGAGCCGGGGAAGTGCAGGGCATTGTCGGCCCGGCCCTTGCTGATCCGGTCTTTTTTACCGCTACCGGTATGATCGGCATGATCGCTCTCGGCGGAATCGTCATCCGCAACTCACTTGTGCTGATCGATTTCATCCGTCAGTCGGTGGCTGAGGGCATGGAACTCAAGGAAGCCATTATCAGGTCCGGGGCTGTTCGTTTGCGGCCGATCGCCCTTACCGCGGCAACAACCGCGCTAGGAGCATGGCCCATTACGCTGGACCCGATTTTTTCCGGGCTGGCATGGGCTCTCATTTTCGGCCTGTTTGCTTCCACCCTTTTTACGCTGGTGGTTGTTCCGGTCGGCTACTATGTTTTTGAACGGAAATAGCCTGTATTGACTTAGGTCATGTCGGACATAATTGTTTTATGGGAAAGATGAATCACAACGGTTGATCAATTTGACCGAAATATCCCAACCGACCATTAATAGTGGAGGTCAACATGGCTGAACTCATCAAGAACCTTACTGACGTAACCATAAAGAATATAGATCATAACAAGGTGCTGGACCTTACCGGACTGGTGACATACCAGGAAGGGCAGGTGGTAAGCAGAACCCTGTCACATGTTAAGAACATCTCCCTGACCCTGTTCGCCTTTGATGCAGGGGAAGGAATCAGCACCCACAGCGCACCCGGCGATGCCATGGTGCAGGTGCTGGACGGAGTTGCGGAAGTGAACATTAACGGCGAAATATTCAACGTGGCCGCCGGAGAGGCTATCGTAATGCCCGCCAATGTGCCGCACGGCCTTGAGGCCAGAGAACGCTTCAAGATGCTGCTGACTCTGATTAAGCCGTAATTCTTGTATAGCTATAAAAAAGAGGCTCGTATGGGCCTCTTTTTTTTATGCGTGAAGAGTTCCTGGGTTCCCTCAAATACTGCGCGGGTGCATTTCAAGAAGCTATCGAACAGGCCTCCTGAGGCAGGGTGATGATGAATTTTGTCCCTCTCCCTGGAGTGCTTTCAACTTCCATGTTTCCTTTATGCTGGTCGGTGACTATGAAATAGGAAACCGAGAGTCCAAGCCCGGTCCCCTTGCCCACATCCTTGGAGGTGTAGAACGGTTCGAATATTTTTTTCAGCATTTCCTTGTTCATACCCGGGCCGTTGTCTTCAACTGTTATTGAGACATTATCCTTCTGTTGTCTTACCCGGAGAGTAATTTGCGGCTGAACATCCTGCTCATATGTTTTTTCGGCCATAGCCTCGGTGGCATTCTTGAAAAGGTTAAGGAAAACCTGCTGGATGGCACTGCGTAGACAACAGACCTGCAGATCCTGTTCAGGGTAATCTCTAATGATCTGTATGTGCCTGAAATCATATTCCTTGATGAGGTTGAAGTCTGCTGAAATGAGCTCGATGGTTTCATCAAGAAGGGTGGTGATTTTGCATACGTGAAGCTCAACCGGGCTGCTGTAGCAGAAGTTCAGCATACTGGTGACTATCTTTGATGCTCTTTCTCCAGAAGCGGCGATAGCGTCCAGCATACGTGTAACATCCCTTTTGTTGAAATACTCCCTCAAGCATTCCAGTTCTATATGGCACTCATTTGCCGTTTCCATGTTTTTGAGGGTGTCTTTGAATACTCTGTTTCGGATATTCTGACAGGCACCGAGTATGGCTGAGAGAGGGTTGTTGATCTCATGGGCAATTCCGGCTGCCATATTCCCCAGGGAATTCATCTTTTCTGTCTGAACCAGTAACTCAAGAGTCTGCTTGCGTTCTGTGATGTCCCGCGCAACTCCCAGCACAAATCTTTCTTCTCCTTCATCAAAAACGCATGCCGAAATTTCTACCGGGAATGTAGTCCCGTCTTTACAACGATGGAGAGATTCAAGCGGAAATTTGCGGTCGTTTTTCATTTCTGAGATAATTTTAATCCAGACATCGATATTCACGTACAGATCAATTTCATCGAGCTTCATGCTCAGCAGTTCACTTCTGGTGTAGCCGAGTCTTGTCGTGGCTGCACTGTTGCAGTCGACCATTTCTCCTTTGGAGTTGGCAAGATAAATTGGGTCTGCAATGTTTGAGAGCAGTCTGCGGTATCTTTGTTCGCTAAGCTGCAGCGTTCGGATGTGTTTTTCAATCAGCAGGCAGACCAGCGCTGCTGTTACCAGAACATAGAACCATCCTTTGTAGGTCTGAAGTCTGTTGACGGTGTCTATGTCGCGGACCAGAAACAGAAGAAGTTTGTCGGAAAGCAGAATCCAGAGAAAGCCGAACAGTGCATATACTGCGGCAATCTGGATCGCAACGGAGGATATTTTGAATCGGTTTTTCAAAAAAGGACCCTGCCTTCCCATTACAGCGGATAGAAGATTCGTGAAAAATTCTATTTTATATCTCACGCTATCACAGCTGGCAGTTAAGGTTCAAGGCAGGATAGTCTAATAAATTTGTATAGCCTGTGTAATCGGTATGGTGGAAGGCAGCAGGAGAGGCCTGTTTGTGGGCCCCTCCTGGTTGTTTATGGGATAATATTGTTTACAGGTTAACCCCTTTCATCCCTTCTTCTGTGTAACGCGCACCTTCTACGGTTGCTCCGGACAGAATAATATCAATCTCTGCAAGTTCATCTCCAGTGAGATTAATGCCAGCTGCTTCAATGTTTGATTCCAGATTTTTGATCTTTGTTGTGCCGGGAATGGGCACTATATTGTCTCCCTGTGCCAGTACCCAGGCCAGAGACAGCTGGGCCAGGGAACACCCCTTGGCCTGAGCTATTTCCGAAAGGGCTGTGGCAATGGATTTGTTCTTGTCGTACGCCTCTCCCTGAAAGCGGGGGAGGTTGCGGCGAAAGTCTGCAGAGTCGTTGGAGTCAATCCGGCTGGAGCTCAGCAGTCCTCGGCAGATGGGGCTGTAAGGAACAAAGGTGATCCCCAGTTCGCGCGTCAGGGCCAGTATTTCATCCTCCGGGTCACGGGTCAGCATCGAGTACTCCGACTGCAGTGCAGAAATCGGGTGTACTGCATGAGCCCTGCGAATGGTTTCTGCGGATGCCTCCGAAATTCCCAGAGCACGGATTTTGCCTTCGTCCACCAGTCTGGACATTTCGCCAATGGTATCTTCGATGGGAGTGCTGCTGTCTACTCGGTGGATGTAATAAAGATCGATGTAGTCTGTTTCGAGCCTTTTGAGGCTGTCGTGGCAGGCTTTGCGCACGTATTCAGGTGTGCCGCAGATCGTCCTTGCATATTCTCCGTTCTGACGTACGATACCGAATTTTGTGGCTATTACAGCCTGTTCCCGTTTTCCCTTCAGGGCTGCGGCCAGCATTTTTTCATTGTGGCCGTCTCCATACATATCAGCCGTGTCAAAGAAGTTTACTCCCCGCTCCAGTGCATGGCGGATAAGATTGCATCCGTCCTCAAGCGAAGCCGGCTGCCCGTAGAATTCACTGAGTCCCATACAGCCCAGTCCGATGGTGGATATTTTCAGTTCGCTGTTTCCAAGTGCTTTTTCAGATATTCTTTCAGTCATTGTTTGCCTCCGTTCTTAACGGTTGAAGTTTTTATGACTGATGAATATGGCCTAGTAATAAATATGTCGAATATATCTTTTGAATGAAAGTAATATCTGCTAGATATTTGTTATGGAAACACGTCAGTTGAAATATTTTGTGGCTGTCGCCGAGGAGCTTCACTTTGGCAATGCCGCCCGAAGGCTTCATATTTCGCAGCCGCCCCTGAGCCAGCAGATAATGAAATTTGAGGACGAGCTTGGGGTACGGCTTTTCGAACGCAACAAACGTTCAGTTGTTCTCACGGCGGCAGGTAAAGTTCTCTTGGAGGATGCCCGCAGGGTACTCGACTCTCTTGAAAGAGCGGAGTCAAACCTTCGCGCGGCTGTATCCGGGCAGGGTGGGAGGCTGCGGCTCGGCTATATAGGGCCGGCGCTGGAAACTCCGCTGGCGGAAATAATTGCTGAATTCAAAGGCCGATATCCGGGAGTGGATCTGGTCCTGCGGGAAATGTTTACCAACGCACAGCTTGAGGCTGTCCGCAGCGGTGAAATAGATGTCGGTGTGGTCCGTCTGTTCCGCCATGATGTAAGTGATCTGGTGGCGGAGGTCTTTCATAGAGAATCATATGCGCTGATCGCCCCTTCGGGGCACAGGTTTGCAGAGCGCGACAGTGTTGATGTATCGGAGCTGGCAGGGGAGCCGCTGGTTTTCTATCCGCGAGATAGCCAGCCACTGCTTTATGATGAATGGATGAAAGTTTTTGCCGCATGCGGTTTTACTCCCGATATAGTGCAGGACACCGGGACCAAGACAGCTGCGCTGGCTCTTGTGGCTGCGAGGATAGGAGTTTCCATCGTCCCCGAAAGTATGGCTCGGCGCAATACAAAGGGAGTGGTTTTCCTTAGGCTTGCAGGGGATTACCCTTCGCTGGAAATGCATGTTGTCTGTCGCAAGGGTATGGGGTTTGCTGCTTTGGATAATTTTATGGAGTGTGTGAGGGATAACTGCCGGTTTTAAAAGATGATAATAACATTTTTTTGGTATATGGTCGGCTGCAAGGGTGTCTGCTTTGGCGTGGATAATGCATTTGTATTGGACAGTGTCCATAAAGTGACATCTTTACAGTCTTGTGGAGGATTGAATGAATACAAAACCTTCGGAAATGGAAAACTCTTTTTATGCCGGTATCCAGTCCCTCAGGAATGAGGAGCTTTCCATTTTGCTTAAGAAATTCGGTGTAAAAGCCCTTGCTTCCGGCACAGAGGACAGGATCTCCTTTGCCAAGGCTGCAATTTCTTGCGGGGCGATGGGAATGGCATCGGAGGCGGTGAAGGGGCTTGATCCTCTGCAGGAAGAAATCAAGATATTTCTGGAAAATGGCGGCGTTGATCCAGAGGGAGCAAAATATTCTGTTTTTTATCCTGCCTCCTGTAGTCCGGAGATAGCTATAGATTCCTCCAGAATACTGGTTGATGGTGAATGTTCGCATTGTTCGGGAAATGTAAGGATTGATTTACTTAAGCCTAGGTTGGGGAACAGCAAATTCATTTGTCCCCACTGCTTAACTATTCTTGAGGTTGATAAAAAGGAACTCAGGCCTTTTCTTGAAGAAATGTTTGTCGAACATATGAGAGCCCTTGAGGCAAAGTTGCGGAGTAAGGAACTTAGCTATCAGGACTGTGAACATCTTGTTCAACTGGCTGATTCTGTTTTTCCATGGCTGAAGGTCAGGTTTGGAACCTTGCGAAGTGAACGGATCGGACATTTCGCCATGAATACTGAAAAGTATCTCAGTGAGCGGGCCGCAGGAATAACTGATTCTGAAACATTTGATTTTCTGGGACACAGCGAACCTGTCTCAAATAAATTTTTGAAACTGATGTGGAATCGGGTGATTCGTTATTCTCCGGTTGCATCGGTCGTGGCACCACTTCTCTCTCCTGAGAGCCCCTACAACACATATAAAGATCTGCACGGAAATAATGGACGCGATGATTATAAACTTTGGCATAGGTCGGAACCTTTTCTAAAGTTCACACAAAAGGAAGAGGATATGGCAAGGTCAGAGTTGGCTAGAATGGGGATAGAGCCTGGAGCTGAATATGTCTGCCTGAACGTACGTGATAATGCCTACCTGAAGTCCCATCTTAAAGGAAAGGATTGGAGTTATCACGATTTCAGGGATTCAGATATTGATACCTACAAGGATGCGGCCTTAGCCTTGGCGGAAAGGGGCTATTACGTCTTGCGTATGGGTGCTGTTACGGAAAAAACTTTTGAACTAGATCATCCGCGTGTTATAGATTATTCCAATTATTTCAGGTCTGAGTTTATGGATGTTTATTTATGTGGGACCTGCTCATTTATGATTTCAACCGGAACGGGAATTGACGGTATTTCTTTCATTTTCAGAAGACCTGTTCTTTATGTTAATTATGCTCAAGCCGGAGCTGTTGTGGATTGGGATCCAAATTGTATTACCATGTTCAAAAGATTTTTTT
The DNA here is from genome assembly GCF_050916235.1 of Maridesulfovibrio sp. FT414. Lineage (GTDB taxonomy): Bacteria > Desulfobacterota > Desulfovibrionia > Desulfovibrionales > Desulfovibrionaceae > Maridesulfovibrio. Next base: position 1,311,882 of record NZ_CP104854.1, on the reverse strand, counting down.
GGATTGATGGCGAAAGGGAGTTGGCTCTAAGAGAAATTTTTGGTCATGGAGTTGCAAGCTTAAATAAGATTGAACAACTTAAGGAACTGGGCGTGCATATGCGTAACAATTCTCCGAAGGAGCTTATGGAGGCATGCCTCGAGATGGCTGAGTTCGTAGAGGGTGGATGTGTTTCTTCGTTAAGTGATAATCAGGTCTTAGCTAATTCTATTATTCGTCAACATATTGGTATGATTGGAAGAATGGCTGAATGTTATTTGGAGAAAATGGCAATCTGATCCTCGTGTTGCCTGAGTCCACTGAGAAACCCCCCAGCTATGCTGGGGGACCAGTAAAGTTTGACTTATGCGGGAGTAATATAAAGCCTCTCCTTGTGAGCTGCTCAAAGTGAGCAGAGGAGAGGCTCTATGAAGTGCAATTCAAGCCTATGCCATACAAAATGGGACTGCAAGTATCATGTTGTGTGGATACCGAAATGTCGACGCAAGGTGTTGTTTGGCAAACTGAAAAACTACTTGGGCGAGGTTTTTCATAAACTTGCGCGACAGCGCGAATGTATGATTCTGGAAGGCCACTTATGCAACGATCATGTGCATATGTATATTGCTATCCCTCCCAAATATTCGGTAGCCCAAGTTGTTGGTTTTATAAAAGGTAAGAGCGCAATTCATATTGCTCGTGAAATCGAAGGCCGAGCACGCGGTTACGCTGGGCAAAGCTTTTGGGCCAGAGGATACTTTGTTTCTACCGTGGGTCGTGATGAAAAAGTGATTCGGGAGTACATTCGGAATCAGGAAAAAGAAGACCAACGGATTGAACAATTGAAATTCCGCCTTTAGGCGGTTCTTAAAGCCACTTCGAGTGGCTCACAAAAACAAGCCCCCGGCTTTGCCGGGGGTATTATGACTCATTTAATGAAGGGCTGAGTTAATGAAAAGTAAAATACCGTTGTTTGTTTCTGAGGTTTCAAGCAATCACGCACGTGATCTGCAACGATGTTTTGATTTTGTCGAATCCTCGGTTAAAATAGGGTGTGATGCGGTTAAATTTCAGCTTTTTAAAATTGATGAGCTGTTTGCCCCGGAGATCCTTGCCGCAAGTGAGAAACACAGGGAAAGAAAACAATGGGAACTGCCTGAAGAGTATATTCCTTTGATAGCGGAGAAATGTCGGGAGTGTGGAATCGGTTTTTCGTGTACTCCTTTCTACCTTGGTGCGGTTGGTATTTTAAGTCCGTATGTGGATTTTTTCAAAATTGCATCATACGAGCTGTTATGGGACGATTTGCTCATCTCCTGTGCTGCGACAGGAATTCCTATTGTTTTGTCTACGGGCATGGCGAATGTTGCTGAAATTTCTCATGCTGTAGAAACTCTTCGTGGTGCGGGTTGTGTTGACCTGACTTTGCTGCATTGTGTTTCCGGTTACCCTACGCCCAGTTGTCAGGCTAATTTGTCGGCAATAGAATTGCTGAAAAAGAAATTCAGTTGCAAAATTGGGTGGTCTGATCATACAGTGCAGGAAGGAGTTGTTCAGCGAGCCGTGCACAGATATGAGGCCGAGATGATTGAGTTTCATCTTGACCTTGATGCGCAGGGAGTGGAATTTGCGAACGGCCATTGCTGGTTGCCGGAGCAGGCTGCCCAAATGATACGGAATGTCCGGGTAGGTTGCGGTGCAGATGGAGCTGGGACTAAAGAGCCAGTTGAAGCAGAATTGTCTGATAGGGACTGGCGGGTCGATCCCGAGGATGGATTGAGGCCGATGAAATATGTCAGGAAATCCTGGACGATTAGAGTGTGAATTGAAGTGAGTCAAAGAAAAGAGGGTTATGAAGTGACCGGTAATATTGAAAATAAAATTAAAACGGTTTCTGAGTTAGCAGTTATTTCCGCTTCCCTGCGAGAACAGGGTAAGAAGGTGATACTGTGCCATGGTGTTTTCGACCTTCTGCATATCGGACACATCCGTTACCTCAATCAGGCGAAAGAATACGGTGATATTCTGATTGTCAGTCTCACTCCTGATCGTTTCGTCGATAAGGGCCCTGATCGTCCTGCATTCACTGAAACTCTGCGGGCCGAAGCGTTGGCCTCCCTTGGAGAGACTGATTACGTGACCATTAATGAGTGGGCAACAGCAGAGGAAACGTTGCGTCTGATTCGCCCGAATGTATACGCCAAAGGAGATGAGTTTAAGAGTGTAGAAGATGACCCTACTGGAAAAATAGGTCCTGAGGCAGCCGTTGTCAGGGAAATTGGGGCCGAGTTGGTGTTCACATCTGACATCGTCTTCAGTTCTTCAAATTTGATTAACAGGTATTTGAGCAAAAATAGCGAAGAGCTTGATGAATACCTTAAAATGTTCAGAAAGAGATACGATCTTGAATCCCTGTTAGGAATGCTTGACAGGATGAACGATTTGAAAGTGCTGGTGGTTGGAGATACCATTCTTGATGAATACCAGATAGCAACTACCCTGGGTAAATCTTCCAAGGACCCTATACTCGCACTTAAATATCAGTCCCATGAGCTCTATGCCGGTGGTGCACTGGCTGTCGCCAACCACGTAGCCAATTTTGCCGGAGAAGTTACTCTTCTTTCCATGCTCGGAGATACGGACCGTTACGAAGAATTTATCAGGGAAAAGCTCAACCCAAAGATTGTTCCTTATTTTTTTACCCGTCCCAAGTCCCCCACCACTCTTAAAAGACGGTTTATTGACGGGTACTCGTTGAGTAAGGTGTTGGAAATCTATGTTATGAACGATGATCCGTTGCCTGAAAATGTAGAACAGGGGTTATGCAAACAGCTGGAGCAGCTGCTGGGCAGTTATGACATAGTTCTCGTCGCTGATTTCGGTCATGGTTTTATCTCTCAGGCAATGGTCAATATCCTTTCCGAAAAAGCACCTTACCTGGCAGTAAATACACAGGCGAACGCCGGAAACAGAGGATTTAACACTATCGGTAAATATCCGCATGTAGACTTTTTTTCCCTAGCCGAACATGAGTTGCGTCTGGAAACACGTGATCAGGTCAGCGAACTGCGGCCTCTTCTTTTTGATGTTGGAGACAGACTGGGAGTTAAGTTGGGCTTGGTGACTCAGGGAAGCAGAGGATGTTCTTTGTATAACCCAGCCAATGAATTTGTCCGGGTCCCGTCATTTAATTCCAGTGTTGTGGACAGGGTTGGAGCAGGGGATGCACTGTTTTCTGTCGCGGCAATGGCGGCCTGTATGGGGCTTCATGAAGAACTTATCGGTTTTCTTGGAAATGTAGCTGGATCCTTGGCTGTCCAGATTATGGGTAATGACAGATCGATCAGCAAGCAGGCTATGCGCAAATATATTACCGCAACTCTTAAATAGGGTTAGAGATGAGTTCAAAATACAAACTTTTTGATCGCTCAAGGCTTATAGTCCGTCCCATTTCAGATAGAAATAGCCTTTTGGATGTGGCGATCATTGAAGGACCAGAACCGCGTGTAGAAGTTCATCGCTCATTTCAACATGTTGCCTCCGGCTTGAGGTCGGCTAAAGCTAACGGTGCTTGCAGAGTTTTAATGATTGGAGCGCATGTGCTGCGCTCCGGTATGCAGAAGTATCTTATTGAACTCATGGAAGAAGGGCTAATCAGTTGTATTGCTGTGAACGGGGCTTGCGCGATTCATGATTTTGAATTGGCACTGCATGGCAAAACCACTGAATGCGTGGCTACATATATTTCGAACGGACAATTTGGCCTTTGGCAGGAAACCGGCCTGCTGAACGATATTGTGGCAGATGGTGTTCGCCATGGGCTTGGATTTGGTGAAGCTGTAGGCAGATATATTTCTGAGAATAATTTGCCTAATACCGGGGTCAGCCTTTTCGCAAAAGCTTATGAGCTTGGTATTCCTGCGACAGTTCATGTTGGGATCGGTTATGATATTATTCATGAACATCCTAATTTTGACGGTGCTGCGGTTGGGGCAGCCAGTTATACAGATTTTTTGATCTTTGCTTCTATGCTGGAATCGCTTGAGGGCGGCGTAGTCATGAATTTCGGAAGTGCCATTATGGCCCCGGAGATTTACCTAAAAGCATTGTCAATGGTCCGCAATGTTGCGGTTCAAGAAGGTCGGAAAATATCTGATTTCACAACGTTGGTGTGTGATTTGCATGACCTTCCAGAAAAGGTGGATGCCGAGGCACCTAAAACAAGTGCCCAGTATTATTTCAGACCTTGGAAAACCATGTTGGTGAGGACCGTCGCTGATGGCGGAAGGAGTTATTATGTCCGTGGATTTCATGCCGATACAATCCCCCAGCTTTGGACAGCAGTCAGAAGACTCGCTTCAAATGGACAAGCAGAATAAAAGTATGTGGAACAACCATACTGACTCATTGAAAAATTGCCTTGAATCACTGGAAGTGACCTGTGACGCTATTAAAGGTTGTGCGTGTGATCAGGCTTTTGAAAAATGGAAAGAACTTACCGTTGCTTTACGAGAGAGTGGGCGAATTATTTATTTGATTGGAAACGGGGCAAGTGCCTCCATGGCAAGTCATTTTTCCGCCGATCTTGCAAAAAATGCTCATGTTCACACACAGGTTTTTACCGATCTTGCATTGATTACAGCTGTCGCCAACGATATTTCCTATGATCAGGTTTTTGTCGAACCTCTTCGCCGCAGGTTAACTCCTAATGATATGCTAGTGGGAATCAGCAGCTCCGGCAATTCTCCCAACGTCGTCAATGCTTGCCGTTATGCATCAGAACTAGGGGCTGCAGTGGTAACCATAACGGCTATGAAACCGGACAATAAAATGCGTCAGATTGGCGACCTTAATTTCTGGATCCCCGCTGAAACTTATGGGATGGCCGAAACAGGGCATGCTTGTATCCTTCATTACTGGATGGACTCAGTTTCTGTCTAACTCAAATGGTAAATAATATGTCTAAAGATAAATTCAGAATTGATTCTCATAAGTTGATGCTTCATCCTGAGCGAGTTTCCGACTGGCTTGTTGGAAAGACTGTTTATCCTATATACTTAGAGCTTGGGCCTTCTGGGGCTTGTAATCATCGTTGTTGCTTCTGTGCAGTTGATTTTGCCGGTTATCAGCCTGATTTTATGGATTATGATAAGCTGGCTCCAAGACTTGAAGAAATGGGGCGTCTTGGAGTTAAAAGCATTATGTATGCAGGGGAGGGAGAACCTTTTCTTAACAGACGTATGGCCGAGATAGTCTGTAAAACTAAAAGCTCCGGAATTGATGTCGCTCTTACAACCAACGCAGTGCTGATGAAGCCTGAGTATAGCGAAAAGATTCTTAAGGCAACCAGCTGGATAAAAGTCAGTCTCAACGCAGGTACAGCAGAAACGTATTCAAAAGTTCATAGAACATCCGCAAGTGATTTTAATAAAGTGTTGGATAACCTTGCCGCTGCCGTAGATATCCGTAAGAAACTTGGTGCCTCTAGTATACTGGGTGCGCAAATTCTTTTGCTTCCTGAAAACTCACATGAGGTAGAGGGTCTTGCAGTTACCTGCCGCGAAATCGGTTTGGATTATTTGGTAGTAAAACCGTATTCTCATCATCCTCAGACTGAAAACGATAAATATAAGGACATAGTTTATGATGGGTATGCCGAGCTCGCTGAAAAAGTCACCGCTCTTAGTTCGGGGGCTTTTAACGTTGTCTTTCGCTTGAACACCATGAAGTCATGGAACGAAAAAAAGCATGAGTATAATCGCTGCTACGGTTTGCCTTTTTGGTCTCATATTGATGCTAAGGGTGATGTTTGGGGGTGCAGTGTACACTTGCAGGATGAACGTTTCTTATATGGCAATATTTTTAAACAGACATTTGAAGAAATCTGGAATGGCAAAAAGCGTATGGACTCACTTGAGTGGTGCAATCATAATCTTAATCCGCATAACTGCAGAGTTAACTGCCGTATGGACAAAATCAATGCATATCTCTGGGAACTGCGTAATCCCGGGCCGCATGTGAATTTTATCTAGGTTGGGTCTATGATAGTTGGGATTGATCTCGATAATACGATAATTAGCTATGATAAGTGCTTGCACAAAATTGCACTGGAGCGTGGCTGCATTCCAGATGATTTCCCCCTGCAGAAACGCACGATACGCGATCATGTTAGGAGAGAGTTCGGCGATATCGAATGGCAGAAATTGCAAATTGCGATTTATGGAGATTCCATCGGCGATGCTGAGCTCATGCCTGGGGCCTGGAAGTTCTTGTCTGCCTTAAAAGAAAGGGGATATCCGTTCAAAATTGTCAGCCATAAAACTCGTTATCCAAATTTCGGAGACGTGAAGGTTGACTTGCGTCAAAGTGCAATGGATTTTCTTAATGAGCGAGGTTTTTTTGACTCTCACGGACTTGGAATGTGCGTAGAGGACGTCTTCTTTCTTTCTACCAGAAAAGCCAAGGTCATGAAAATTGCCGAGCTTGAATGTGGTATTTTTATAGATGACCTTGAAGAAGTTTTTGTGGAACCGGGCTTCCCTGAAGGTGTTCTTAAAATTTTATTTTCTCCGGAATCAGAGGATCGTGTTCTTCCCGGTGTCGTGGTTTTTTCGACTTTTGACCAGATAACTGATTACACATTGAATATTGGCAGGAACACAAATGGATGAAGCCGGAAGCCTTGTCCTGAAGCTGCTGGGTAAATCTCCGGTTTCAACAATAAGAATCTGTGCAGGAAAGAACAGCAGAGTTTATCTGGTCGAATGCGATAAGGGGGATGTTTTTGCCGTAAAGTTCTACCTGCACCCTATTGCAGACGGGCGTAACCGTTTGGAGCAGGAGTGGGCAGCTCTTTCGTTTATGGAAAAGGCTGGCATCTCAACGGTTCCTAAACCTATTGCT